>CAVKNR010000165.1:0-3356 GCA_963657575.1 Sodaliphilus sp. | reverse complement strand
GGGATGCCCAGCGCATGCTGACGGCGCTCACCGCCGAATCCAACGAGGAATACGTGCAATATCTGGTGTCCAAGTGCGACGAGGTGGAGCACGATCTGGCGCTCAAGATCGCCTCGGCGCAGGACCCCTACGAGCGCGAGGCCGCAGGCGACCTTACGCGCCGCCCCTATCTGCGCTGGCTTGCCGCCTTGGCATCGCGCGCCCTCATTAGCGGACGCTACCGCATGTCGCTCGAAGCCGCAAACCGCAGCCTGGACTTTGCGCCCAACGACCCCGCCGGTGTCCGCCACACCGCGATGCTCGCCATGGCAAAGCTCGAATACCCCGCCGAGGAGCTCAAGCGATTCCGCTCTGCCCACTCCGTACCCTATCTCGCGAATACCCCGCTGCGCCGCCGCCCCAAAGATGCGGAGCGTGACTTGGACCCGTGGACGCTCATCGCGCTGATGAGCGCTGCCTGGCGCGAGCTGGACTACGAGGGTGCCGAACACTACCTGCGTATCCTTGTGCGTTCGTGCCCGCACGCAGCCGAGGCGCTCTACTTCCAAACCGAGTTTCCCGATGGCGTCTATGCCCGCGTCAACGTGGGCGTGGGCTCCACCGATGAGCTCGTCCTTGCCCTGTCCGAGGCGACGCCGGTGCTGCAGGAGGGCCTAGGCGCGCCCGACAACGCCAGCTTTGCCGCCTGGGTCGCCACCAACGACATCGTGCGCTCCCAAATCGACGAGCGCATCCTACGCGCAGCCGAGCAGGGGCTTCCATTTAAGGGAGGAGACCTCTAATGGATCCGAGCGTCTACATCCCCGCCTACCTGGAGCGCACCTATCTGGCATCGCACCCCGAGCTCACCGATGCAGCACGCGAGCTTGTCCATAACGACGTAAGCGTCAACCCTCACAAGTATGCGCAGACCGAGCATGCCCAGGCGCTGCTGTCCTATGCCGGTGTTCATCGCCACCTGCTCGACGAGCTCCATCGCATCGAGGACATGGGCAGTGACGAGGAGTTCGAACAGACGCGTAATCGCCTGTTCGACGACATGCGCGATGAGCTGCTCAAAATTGTCCGCGTCGATGCACTGGCCGTCGACGCGCAGCTGCTCGCCATCATCCTGGCCGACACGCCCGTTGACGCCTGTCTGGGCGACCTGATGAAGCTCGAGGCGACCACGGCCGATTACCTGCAGCAAAGTGTGCCCGGGTTCGATATGGAGGCCCCACACTACTGGGCCAACAAGGTTTTGACGGACGGTGTGACGGCGGCAGATCTCACCGTGAGCGAGCCGGCACTTATCGGGTGGCTCCACACGCTCGAGGCCATCTCGCAGCTGTGCATGGCGAGCGCCCGCTACCGTGCTGCCGCCAACTACGCCCGCCGCGTCCTTAAGGCGGAAGGCTACCCCACCCGAGCCGCAGGCACCGTGTTGCTCGCCCTCGCTCGTCTGGAAGACCAGGACGGCTTTTTTGCCCTGGCCCACCAGCTCGAGGAAGAGATCGGGGCTGACGCACTTGAGAACTCTCCTTGGTATCTGCTCGCCCGCACGATTCTGCTGTTCAAAACAAACAAGATGCGCCCGGCGACACGCGCGCTGCGTGAGTTTGCCAATCGTTGCGAGGGCGGTGCGTTCTTCTTACTGAACCCCATGTACCAGACACCGTACCTTCCCTGCCGGCCCGAGCCACACGATCCCTGGGATCTTTCGCACCAGGCCGTTTGGGAAGCGGACGGTATTATCTCGGACACTCCCGACTTTGCCCCTTGGGCCAATGCCTGCGAAGACGTGTCGCAGCTTGCCCAGGAATTTGCGCGCCGCTACGGTTTTTAGTGACGCACTCGACCCGACCATGTCGTTTACGTTAGGAACGGTTTCATGAACCTCCGCTCATCTCTTGCCTGCACCTCGAGCGATATCGCCCGTTGGGGGCTGCGCTCCGTCCTTAAGCGCCAGGGCGGCGTACTCCCCGGCCGCATCGCCATGAAGATCGACCCCGAGCTGCTGAGCGACCTCGCTGGCCTTGTCGACCGCAGCGTAGTGATCACCGGTACTAATGGCAAGACCACCACCTCCAACCTCATCGCCGACGCCGTTGCCGCCAGCGGCGCTACCGTGGTGTGCAACCGTGCCGGCAACAATATGGAGCCCGGTGTGGTGGGTGCTCTGCTCGAGGCCCGCAGCGGTCTTAAGCGTGTCGACAGCGGCAAGCGCGTGGGCGTTTTTGAATGCGATGAGCTCTACACCGTGCGCGTCCTGCCCAAGCTCAAGCCGACGTACTTCGTGCTGCTCAACCTGTTCCGCGACCAGCTAGATCGCTATGGCGAGATCGATCACACCCAGGAGGTCATCGCCCACGCGTTGGAGCTTTCGCCGGCAACGACGCTCATCTACAACGCCGACGACCCGCTGTGCGCCTCGATTGCCGCGCGCGTTCCCAATGCGAGTATTGCCTTTGGCATCGACGGCGCCACCGACACCGAGTCCGACCGCATTAGCGACTCGCGCTTTTGCTCGCAGTGCAACGCCCCGTTGGAGTACGACTATGTGCAGTATGGTCAACTCGGCGCCTACCATTGCCCCTCGTGCGGTTGGGCACGCCCCGCACTGGTCCGCCGTGTGACGGGCGTGGAGCTTGGCTGCGACGGCTACGGCTTTGACCTGGTCTTTGGATCTGCGCCCGACGCGGCTGCCGCACACATCGCCACACGCTACAACGGCCTGTACATGGTCTACAACGTTGCCGCCGCCTTCTTTGCCGCACATGAGTTAGGCGTGGATACGGCGCACCTGCAGCCCACGCTCGATGCCTACGTCCCCGCCGGCGGACGCATGGGCCGCTGGGATATCGCCGGCCGCACCGTCGAGGCCAACCTGGCTAAGAATCCCGTAGGCTTCGATCGACAGATCCAGTCCATTAAGACGGCGGGCGGCAGACTCTGCGCTTTCTTCCTCAACGACAACGACGCCGACGGACACGATGTATCGTGGATCTACGACGTCGACTTCGAGCGCATCGCCGACACGCCGGGTCTTGTCGCCTTTGCCGGAGGCACGCGCGCGCACGACATGCAGGTGCGTCTCAAGTACGCCGGCATCGATGCCGCGATTATCTCGGACGTCGCGCAGGCAATTGGCGCCGTGGCAGACGAGGCCGCCAATGACACCTTCTACGCCGTCGCCAACTACACGGCCTTCCCGCCGCTGGTCAAGGAGCTCGACGGGCTGAAAGGCGCTGCCGCCGACGCTGTTGCCGGGCGCGCCGTAGCCCGTGCCGACGGCAGCGCTCTTCCTGTCGGCATCGCGCCGGTCGAGCTTTCGCGCCCGCTGCGCATCGTCTACCTGTACCCCGATGCCCTCAACC
>CAVKNR010000164.1:0-3378 GCA_963657575.1 Sodaliphilus sp. | reverse complement strand
CCCAGCTCCTCGGCGGAAAGCTGCGACTGTGCGATTTCCAGGTACGCCGGGCAGCTGCGCAGCAGCTCCTCGTGCGTACCGGTGCCCATCACGTGGCCGTCGTCGAGCACGATAATCTGGTCGGCGTGCATGATGGTCGCGATGCGCTGGGCCACGACCACGAGCGCGGCGTCGGTAACGTTTTTGGCCAGCTCCTCGCGCAGGCGCGCGTCGGTCTTGTAGTCAAGCGCGCTAAACGAGTCATCGAACACCACGACCTCGGGCTTTTTGGCCAGGGCGCGGGCGATGGCCAGGCGCTGGCGCTGACCGCCCGAGACATTGGAGCCGCCCTGGCTGATGGGGGAGTCGTAGCCGCCCTCGCGCTCGGCGATAAAGTCCTCGGCCTGGGCGATGCGTGCCGCCCGGCACATGTCCTCGTCGCTCACCATGTCGCCGGCAAACTTAAGGTTGCTCTCGACGGTGCCCGAGAACAGGCGTCCCTGCTGCGGGATATAGCCAATGCGGCGGCGCAGCTCGGAAAGGGTCATGTCGCGCACGTCAATGCCGTCGAGCGAAATGCTGCCGCCCGTGACGTCGTACAGGCGCGGAATCAGCTGCACGAGCGTGGACTTGCCCGAGCCCGTGGAGCCAATGATGCCGAGCATCTGACCGGCATGCGTGGTGAAGTTCACGCCGCTGATGACATCGGCGCGGGCATCGGAATACTGGAAGCTCACGTCGCGGAAGGTGAGCTCACCGCGCGGCGCGCTGGCCGCGGGCAGTTTGGGCGAGGCGGGGTCGTTGATGCTCGTGGGGCAGGTGATGACCTCTTCCACGCGCTCGGCTGCGACCTCGGCACGGGGCAGGATGACCGAAACCATGGTGAGGATCATAAACGCCATGACGATCTGCATGGTGTAGGAGATAAACGCCATCATGTTGCCGACCTGCATCACGCCGTCGGACACGCCCTGCGCGCCAAACCAGACGATAAGCACGGTGATGCAGTTCATGACGAGCATCATGAGCGGCATCATAAAGCTCATGGCGCGGTTGGTGTAGAGCTGCGTGGTCATTAGGTCGAGCGAAGCCTTGTCAAAACGCTCGAGCTCATGCTCCTCGCGGTTGAACGAACGGATGGGCATCAGGCCATCGAGCAACTCGCGGGCGGTTAGGTTCACGCGGTCCACAAAGCTCTGCATCTTTTTGAACTTGGGCATGGTGAGGCCCATGAGCACACCGACGACGGCCGAGACCGCGATGATGGCCACGGCGATGGTCCACTCCAGGCCGGTGTGGTTGGCCAGGACGCGCATGACGGCGACGATGCCCATGACGGGGGCCATCAGGCACATGCGGATAAACAGGGTTGCGGCCATCTGAATCTGCTGAATGTCGTTGGTGCAGCGGGTGATGAGCGAGGCCTGGCTAAACTTGCCCACCTCGGCCGGCGAGAAGTGCATAACCTTGTTGAAGGTCTCGTGGCGCAGGTCGCGAGCGATGGAGCAGGCGGTGCGCGAAGCCACGGCGCCGGTCAGGATGGTGGCGACCAGCGACACCAGGCACAGGCCAAGCATCGTGGTCGCCATGCGGCTCAGGTAGGCGTTCTGCACGTCGGCGGGGTCGATGCCCTGTGCCTTGTACTCGTCCTGTACATAGCTCACGGCGCGCTGGGTGACGATGGAGCCTGACATGGAGCCCATTTTGTCTGCCATATCGTTGGCGCCCTCGACGAGCTTGCCCTGGTCGATTAGGCCGCCTTCAACGCCCAGACGCAGGCTCTTCATGGTGATCTTACCGCCGTCGGCGTCGATCTGCTTTTGCATGTTCTGCGCCGCTGCGGCCTTCTGCTGCATCTCGGCGAGCTGCTCGGGCGTCATGGCAGCCATCTGCCCGGGGGTGGGCATGGCCTGGGCAGCGTTGTTGTCTTTCTCGCTGGACGAGCCCATCATGTCGCCCATGGAGTTGGCGTCAATGCCCTGGTTGAGCGAAAGGACGACAGTTTCGGGCAGGCTCATAATGTCGGCAATCTTGCCTCCATCGGCACGTTCTTCCTCGGTGCCCTTGTACGTTCGAATGCCGTTTTTGTCTGCCTTGCCAAACGCAGCTTCTACCGTCTTGGCGTCCTTGGCGCTCATAAAGAGTTCGAGGTCGTCGAGCGATTCGGCGCGGATGGTGTCGGGTACGGGCGACGCGATGCCGCCTTGCTGCACACCCACGTCGACGATGTCGCTCATATAGGTAGGCAGCGCCAGATCGGCGTTGCAGCTGATTACGATAAGTACGATAGCTGCGAACAGTGCCAGGATATGTTTTTTAAAGAGCTTGAGAATCCTCACTCGGCATCTCTCCTTTCTTGATTGCGGTCGATAATTTCGTTGGCACGTCTAAGAAGGCGCACCATCTCTTGGGTATCTGTTTCGCCAAGCTGCTCGAGGAAGGCCGCGGTGCGGTCCTCGAATTCCCGACGTTTGATTTCGATAACCTGGAATCCTTTGTCGGTCACCGTGACGTGTACGCGACGACGGTCGGTCTTTGAGTGCTCGCGCTCGACCCAGCCCTTGGCCTCGAGGGCGCGCAGGATATTGGCGATGCGGGCGCTCGAGACCCAGGCGCGATCAGCGAGTTCGCTCGGCGTGAGCGAGCCGCCGGCGCGCATGAGGGCGCGCATGACGGCCATCTCGCCACCCAGAGCCTGGTCGGCAAAGCGCGAAACGCGCTGGTGCATGCTGCCAAACTCGGTAAAGAGCTGACGCCCAAGCTCATGGAAATCGGTATCTTCCACCGAAAACCCCTAACACTAGAAACTATTTTCGGTGGAAGATGATACCCCCATACGCGGGCTTCATACAGTAGGCAATATTAAGAGCTCATTAAGACTTAAAAACATTCAATTGCTGAAGCGTTTCAAAGAACTATCATGCCCGCGGTTAGGCGAGGGGTTGTCACCACCATGACGACTGGGACTCATATAATCGCCACGTGCGATGCTCCAACTTCCCGCGAGGAGACACCTTATATAAAGGGGGATGGAGTCATGGCATTTGACTTCACGGGCAAGACCGCGATTGTCACGGGCGGCACTCAGGGCATTGGCCTCGAGATCGCCAAGGGCATCGTCGCAGGCGGCGGACATGTCGCGCTCATCGCAAGGAACGCTGCTAAGGGCGAGGCCGCTGTGGCCGAGCTTGGCGAGGGCAACAAGTTCTATCAGCTCGATGTCGCCGATGCGCCCAAGGCGCGCGAGACCGTCGAGCAGATTTTTACGGACCTGCCGCAAACCAACATCCTGATCAACTGCGCTGGCGTCATCAGCACCAAGAAGTTCGACGAGATTGATGACACCGAGTGGCGTCGCACCATCGACATCAACCTCAACGGTACCTTCACTATGATGAA
>CAVKNR010000163.1:0-3400 GCA_963657575.1 Sodaliphilus sp. | reverse complement strand
TATAAAGGAGAAGGGTAATGCCGATTAATGATCCCGAGAAGTCGGAGAATATGCGCAAGTCCATCCGCGTGTATTCCGGTTCCTCCAACCGTCCCCTCGCTCAGAAGATCGCTGAGTACCTTGGGGTCGAGCTTTCGGGCCTTACGCTAAAGCAGTTCGCCAATGGTGAGATTTACGCCCGCTACGACGAGACCGTCCGCGGCGCCGACGTCTTCCTGATTCAGTCCGTGGCCGGCGGCAACGTCAACGACATGCTCATGGAGCTGCTCATCGCCACCGACGCTGCCAAGCGCGCATCCGCCCGCTCCATCACCGCCGTTATCACCCACTACGGCTATGCCCGCCAGGACCGCAAGGCCGGCCCGCGCGAGCCCATCACCGCCCGCCTCGTCGCCAACCTGCTCGAGCGCGCCGGCGTCAACCGCATCATCACCCTCGACCTGCACCAGGGCCAGATTCAGGGCTTCTTCGATATCCCGGTTAACCACCTGTCCGCGCTGCCGCTGTTTGGCCAGTACTACAACGACATGCACTTCGACACCGACAACCTGGTTGTCGTCTCCCCCGATGTGGGCCGCGCCAAGGCCGCCAAGAAGCTGTCCGACATGCTCGGCTGCGACCTGGCCATCGCCCACAAGGGCCGTCCGCGCCACAACGCCGCCGAGGTCATGGGCATCATCGGTGACATCAAGGGCAAGACCTGCATCATCAACGACGACATGATCGACACCGCAGGCACCCTGTGCGCCAACGTCAAGGAGCTCAAGGCTATGGGCGCCGGCGACATCTACGTATGCGCCACCCACGGCATCTTCTCCGGTCCGGCCATCGAGCGTCTGAACGACGCCCCGATCGTCGAGTGCCTCGTCACCGACGCCATTCCCGTCGAGGTCGGCGGCAAGATCAAGACCATCTCGGTCGCCGAGGAGTTCGCTCAGGCCATCTCCGCCGTTTACCACGAGGAGCCCGTCTCCACGCTCGTCGGCGGCGACTTCGCGCTGTAGCCTGCCGCACATCGCATCATCTTTGATGCTTTTAAAGGGTCGGAAACTCGCTTCCGACCCTTTTTCTATCCCTCGCCAACCTTCCCTGGACAATTAGTTCAGATACGTATTTTTTAAAGCTCCAAAGGGCCGTTCGGAGCCTTCTGAGCTCCCCGGCGGATGCCATGCCGCCCAAAGCTCATCTTTTTCGAGTACAACCGCCGCATCTTTACCCTCAAATCGCCCTCGAAGGCCCTTAGAAACGTCTCGAACGCCCGCCGCCTTATACGTATCTGAACTAACTGTCCAGTAGCTATCGTCAACCTTCGCGGCAGAGCTCAATTTCCCGCAATCCCCTCAACCGATTCCACCGATTTCATAACACCCAGCCGTTCGTGGTGCGCAGCGCCCCGCTGAGCGAAAAGAACGGCATGGCGGTCGCATTCTGCCGCCAACTTAGTACGTTATAGCTATGACGACCGTGATTTCACATTTCTCCGCCCTCCGCGCAATTCGTCGCGCACGACGGGCGTACTCTGCCCTACCCTGGGACTCCGTTGATAGCGAACAGCAAGCACAGGCCTTGGCTGGCTGCATTCCCAACAATGACGCGATAGACTTTGGCGCACTTTCGATACTCGACGCCTGGAATGAAGATGATTCCGAACTGCTCGATCTTCTCGTTTCAAACGAAGACAACAGACGCCCCGACAAGCGACTTCTTCAGCATATTCTCTCCGCTTCGCTTCCTGAAGGTGCAATTATGCACGTCGAGGCCGACATCTACGCAACGTCTCCTGCCATGACAGCCATGCTTTGTTCCAAGAATGAATCAGTCGCCAAAACCTTGATGCTACTCATGGAACTGCTCGGAACCTACTCCCTTCCCCCCGGGGCAACATACCCCATTGCCTATGACGCCATCTGGCCCAAGGGCGATGACTGCGCAGCGACGGGCGATCTTGATTGCTTGGGCGACCAGTCGGCGACCGAACAACAGAACGAGACCCGCTACGAACAGGCACACTACAAATGCGAGCCCGCCACAACTATCGAAGAGCTCGAGGCGGTCGCACGCTTCGCCAAAAGTAGCTCATACACCTCGTTTCGCACGGCAGTCAATCTCGCCCGACCCGGATCTGCATCCCCAGCCGAATCCCTAATGTTTGCCGTTCTCGGAGCGCCCATGCGCTTTGGCGGATTCGGATGTTGCAGCCTGCCCATGGGAGGCCTGCTACTCAACTATCGAATCGACTTCGACACTCTTGCGGTCAACATGTCCTCCGGCATCCCTTACGCCATCTGCGACCTATATTGCCCGGCCGCCGGAGTCGACAACGAATACAACGGAATTGGGCATGAGCTTCAAAACGCTCGCATCCACGATGGCAATCGAAATAATGGCCTCAAGGCAATGGGCATCCACGTCCTGGTTATCAATCGCGACCAAATGAAAGACCTTGTTGCACTCGAAGCCTTCGCCCAAACGATGCATCGACTCGCGGGAGTCCGATTCCGATACCGTATCAAGGGCTATCGCAAGCGTCAGGCCGCTTGGCTCAACGCCCTGCGGGCCGGAATCGGCCTTGCGCCGGTCTAAACGGCGAATCACCCGTGCACCGTCGAGCAGGGCTGGACAGTTAGTTCAAATACGTATAAATGGACACATTGAATTAGGCTGTTTTGCAGTTATCTCTATACCATTCGCCCGATTTGAAGGCAGGGTAGACTTCAAAACAGCGTCATATGGACTAACTAAAGCTCCAAAACAACGTATCGGCATTGAATCGAGCAATTCGAGTTCTCAGAACTTATACGTATCCGAACTAACTGTCCACCTCGATTTCGACGGCCGTCCAAACGCCCTCAAATAACCTCAATTGCCCTCCATTTGACAGCGGCAACAGGGTCGCTCACCATAGCAGGCGACAAATCAACGAAAGGATGAACATGGCAGCTGCACAGCCGCTTAAGATTCGCATGGTTGCCGGACTTGGCAACCCTGGCGAGGAATATGCCGAGACCCGTCACAACGCTGGTTTCAAAGCAATCGACGAGCTGGCCCGTCAGGCCGGCGTCACGTACTGGAAAAACCAAGCAGGCGCCGAGATCGCGCTCATCAACATCAACGATCCCGAGGAAGAGGGCGGCAAGCGCCAGATTGTGCTGGTCAAGCCGCAGTCGTATATGAATACCTCGGGTGGCCCCATCTCCAAGCTCTGCCGCGAGTACAAAATCAAGGTCGAGGAGCTGCTCGTGATCCACGACGAGCTCGACATTCCCGCCGGCGACGTACGTGTTAAGGTGGGCGGCGGCCACGCCGGTCACAACGGCCTACGCTCCATCATCGACAAGATGGGCAGCCGCGACTTCAGCCGCATCCGCACCGGCATCGGCAACCCTCCCGGCAAGATGGC
>CAVKNR010000162.1:0-3459 GCA_963657575.1 Sodaliphilus sp. | reverse complement strand
GTGGTGCCATGGTCCAAGATATCGCGGCACATGGTTACAAACTGTTGATCAGCTTTGCTCATTGACCCTCCTGTCAGTCGCCTACAAGCGAGATTCATTGTAGCCCAGGGGCACGCGGCCCCACAGCCCAAACATAAGCCCTCATTTTCTGACATATGCCAGAAATTCCTTGCGCTCAATGAGCATCGAGTTATCCTATTGTCGACATATGTCAGATAAGGAGTGCACATGGCAGGAAGACGCGAGAAACTGCGCCGCGTCGGAATCATCCCCGAATACCGCGGCTTTATCCCTGACGGCCTGGCGAGCGGAGACGCCATCGACATGACGGTCGACGAGCTCGAGGTGCTGCGCCTGTGCGACCTGGAAGGCCTCAATCAGGAGGCCGTCGCCCAGCGCATGGGCATTGCCCGCGCCACGGTGGCGGCAATCTGCAGTCGCGCGCATCGCAAGGTGGCAAACGCGCTGGTGAACGGACGAGCGCTCATCATCGAGGGCGGCAATATCGCGTACTCCCCCATCACCACAACGACGGCCGTATGGCCAGCAAAGGAGGTCGGCACCATGAGGGTGGCAACCACGTACGACAATGGCAACATCTTTATGCACTTTGGCCGCAGCGAGCAGTTCAAAATCTACGACATTCAGGACGGCAAGGTGCTCAACGAGCAGGTCGTGGGCACCGGCGGCACCGGCCATGGTGCCCTTGTGGGCCTGCTCGCCAACGGCGGCGTGGACACGCTCATCTGCGGCGGCATCGGCGGTGGCGCTATCAACGCGCTTGCCCAAGCCGGCATTACGGTATACGCAGGTGCCCAGGGCAGCTGCGACGCTTGCGTCGAGGCCCTTATCGCCGGCACGCTTGAACAGAACGGCGAGGCCACGTGCGGCTGCCACGGCCATGACCACGCCCACGAACATGGCGAGGCCTGCAGCTGTCACGGCCATCACGAGCACGAGGGCCACGAGGGCTGCGGCTGCCACTAACGGCACGGCACCGCGAGCTCAGGGCACGACGCTAAACGCAGCCCAACAATCAAAGCCAACAACAAAGGCCACCCGGTAGCTTCCGAGTGGCCTTTGCCATATCAAGCTGGAATTACAGCCCTATTTCTTATTACGCATCTGCGCTTCCATCTGGCGAAGCAGCTCCATATCGGACTTGGGACCGCCCGTACCCAGGCCGCCCATGCCGCCCAGACCCATAGCGTCCAGGCCAGGGATATTGGGCATGCGCATCTTCTTGCCCTTCTTGCCCTTTTTGCCCTTCTTGCCGCCGGCCTGCGCCTGATTGGCCATCGTGCGCATGCGGCCCATCATCTTGTTCATCTCGCCCCACTGTTTCATAAGGCTGTTGACCTCGGTGGGGGTCACGCCGGCGCCCTTGGCGATACGCGCGCGACGCTGACCGTTGATGATGGACGGACGCAGGCGCTCCTCCTTGGTCATCGACATGATGATGGCCTCATTCTTGTCGAAGATGCCCTCGTCCAGGTTGCCGCCCATCTGGTTGAGGGCGCGCTGGCCACCGGGGAGCATACCCAGAATGCCCTTCATGCCGCCCATCTTTTTGACGGCTTTCATCTGGTCGAGCATATCGTTCATGGTGAAGCCCTCGCGCAGCATACGCTCGGCAGCTTCAAGCTGCTCTGCATCGGCTGCCTCCTGGGCCTTCTCGATGATGCCGACGACGTCGCCCATGCCCAGAATGCGCTTGGCCATGCGATCGGGATAGAACGGCTCCAGCGAATCGGGCTTCTCGCCCATGCTCACAAACTTGATGGGCTTGCCGGTCACTTGACGCACCGAAAGTGCGCCGCCGCCACGGGCGTCACCGTCGAGCTTAGAGATGATCACGCCGTCAAAGTCGGTGCGCTCGGCAAACGTCGAAACCACGTTGACGATGTCTTGGCCGGTCATGGCGTCGACGACCATCAGCACCTGGTCGGGCTTGACGGCCTTCTTGATGTCCACGGCCTCCTGCATCATCTGCTCGTCGATCTGAAGACGACCAGCGGTATCGACGATGACCACGTCACGCAGATGGTCGACGGCCTCCTGGATGGCACCCTTGGCGATGTCGACCGGGTGCGCACCGTCACCGCGGAAGACCGGCACGCCGATCTCGCCACCGAGCGTGGCCAGCTGGTCGGCAGCGGCGGGGCGGTAGACGTCGCACGCGGCGAGCAGCGGCGAGCGGCCCTGCTTCTTGAGCAGGTAAGCAAGCTTTACGGCCGCCGTGGTCTTACCGGAGCCCTGCAGGCCCACGAGCATGATGACATTGGGAATACGGTTGCTAAAGACGAGCTTGCTCTCGGTTGAGCCGAGCATCTCGGTGAGCTCGTCGAGCACGATCTTGACGACGTTTTGCGCCGGCGACAGCGACTCCATGACCTCGGCGGTCATGCAGCGCTCCTTGGTCTTGGCAACGAACTCCTTGACGACCTTAAAGTTAACGTCGGCCTCGAGCAGGGCCATACGAATATCGCGCATGGCCGAAGTAATATCGGCCTCGGTCAACTTACCCTTGCCGCGCAGGCGGTCAAATGTGTCGTTGAGGCGATCGCTCAGGGAATCAAACACTAGTCACTCCTTAGTTGGACTCGCCCACCAGGGCGCGGCAGAAATCTTTGGCGTTAAACTCCTGCAGGTCATCGACCTGCTCGCCCACGCCGATGCGCAGGATCGGGAGCTTAAGTTTCTCGGCCACGGCCATAGCGATACCGCCCTTAGCCGTGCCGTCGAGCTTAGTCATGATAATACCGTCCAGGCCCAGCGCCTCGTTAAACTCGAGCGCCTGGTTCAGACCGTTCTGACCAGTGGCGGCATCGATCACAAGCACGACCGAGACCGGCATGGGACCGGCGGCCATATTGGCGGCGCGCTTACGGGTCACATTGACCACCTTGGCGAGCTCACGCATGAGCTCGGGGCTCGTGTGCAGACGGCCGGCGGTATCGATGAGCACCAGGTCGCTGCCGCGCTTGTCGGCCTCGTCGAGCACGTCATAGCACACGCTCGCCGGATCGGAGCCGCGGTCACGCTTGATAACCGGTACGCCGGCACGCTGGCCCCACACATCGAGCTGCTCGATGGCGGCGGCGCGGAAGGTGTCGGCCGAACCGATCACCACGTTCTTGCCGCGGGCGGCCATGGCGCTCGCAATCTTGCCGACCGTGGTGGTCTTGCCGGCGCCGTTGATGCCGACAAACAGCACGCAGCTCGGCGTATCGGAAAACGGGTCGCGCTCAACAGGCACAAAATGGCCCTCGAGCTGCTCGGCCAGGGCGCGGCGAAGCTGCGGGGCGGTCTTGAGGTTCTTCTTGGCAGCGGCGTCACGCAGGTCATCGGAGACTTGAATGGCGACCTCGGCACCCATGTCACCCATAACGAGGGTGTCCTCAAGGTCCTCCCAAAAATCCTCGTCGACCTCACCGCCAAAGTAGAAGATCTCGTTGA
>CAVKNR010000161.1:0-3461 GCA_963657575.1 Sodaliphilus sp. | reverse complement strand
ATTGTGAGAAAGGAGCCCCTGTGGCTGTTAACGAAGAGCTGCTTAAGAAGGTTCTTGAAGAGATTCGCCCCAACCTGCAGGCCGATGGCGGCGATATGGAGTATGTGGGCGTCGACGACGAGGGCGTCGTCAAACTGGAGCTGCAGGGCGCTTGCGCCGGCTGCCCCATGAGCTCGCTGACCCTGTCCATGGGTATTGAGCGCATCCTGAAGGAACATGTGCCCGGCGTTACCCGTGTCGAGCAGGTCAATGCCTCCGGCGAGACCGACGACCTGTACGACGAGTACGCGCCGTTCTAAGCTGCGAAAGCTGCGGACGGCATACTCCGCATAGACGTTACGCCCAAATATGCGGCTGCGAGCGCAAGGCCCGCGGCCGCATTTGTATGTAGGGAGTAGGAGGGTCGACATGCTCAACGACTTCTACCATATGCTTGATCCCGTCGCGATTTCGGCGGGGCCTATCACGATTTACTGGTACGGCCTGGCCTACGTGGTCGGCGCTCTGCTCACGGCGGTCGTCATGTACCGCACGCAGCGCCGTTGGGGTTTTGACATTACGGTCGACGACCTGACGAGTGTCGTGGTCGGCGTGGTCTTTGGCCTTATCATTGGCGCCCGCCTGTTCTATGTCATCTTTTACGGCGACGGCTACTACTGGGCGCATCCGCTCGAGATCTTTGCCACCAACGAGGGCGGCATGAGTTTCCATGGCGGCCTGGTGGGCGGCATCATCGGCGGCGTGCTCGTGTGCCGCATGTATAAGCTCGATGCCTGGACTTTGGCAGACCTTGCCGTCATAGGCGCGCCGCTGGCCTTGTGCTTGGGCCGTTGTGCCAACTTTGTCAACGGTGAGCTGTGGGGCAAGCCGACCGATCTGCCCTGGGGCGTGGTCTTCGGTGGCACCGCGGGCGATATGCCGCGTCACCCCTCCCAGCTCTACGAGGCATTTCTTGAGGGCATCGTGCTCTTTTGCATTCTGCAGGTGCTCAGCCGCAAAAAGCCGCTACTGCCCCAAGGCACGTTTATGGGCGTGTTTGTGATGGGTTACGGCATCGTCCGCTTCCTCATTGAGTTTGTGCGCGTGCCCGATGCCCAGCTGGGCTATCTGCTTGGCGGCGTCATCACCATGGGCCAGCTGCTGAGCCTGCCGCTCGTAATCGCGGGCCTGGCGCTCATCATCTTTGCTCGTCGCCGCAACCGGCCCCAGCGCATCTACCTCGACGCCTAACTACCACAAAGGGGACAGGCACCTTTGTGGTGATTCGCTGGGCAACGATGACAGAACCGTAACGTTTCCCCAGATAAAACCTGCCAAAATAAACCTGTCCCTTTTTGGCAGGTTTCTAGAAAGGCTCTTTGGACTGTGAAGGATTCCGATCTCTCCACAACGGCTGCGCGCGACGCTGCCCGCATCGTCTGGTTTAAGCGCTACCCCGCCAAGCAGACGCTCATCGCATTTTTGCTCGCGCTGTTGGCGACCACGGCGTTTTCCATCGATCCCGCCCCGGTGTCGAGCAACGCAGTCTTGGCGATTGACCCCAAAGCCTCGGGCATGCTGTACGTGTGCTACGAGGTGCTCCTCTCGTTTGCCGGCCATACCGACGCGGTCATGTTGCTTGCACTTGCCTGCCTGCTCACCTTGCCGTTTCGCTACGTGTTCTTTGGCCGTGGCGACACCTGGCGTCCATCGATCATTCTGCCGTCGCTGTTCTTCGCCATCTGCATGGTGTTCGGCCGCAGCTACGATCTCACCGACTCGGCCGAGATTGTCCTTGGCGACAAAGCCCGCATCATCTGCGCCTGGATTGGCGGCGCGGGCTGGATGCTCTTGGCGGTCGTTGCCTTCTACCTTGCCTTTGAGTGTCTAGATTGGCTGAGCTCTCGGCGCATTCCGTTTTCCGAAGCGCACTTTGGCCGCGTATGGCGTGTGACTCACGCCGTGCTCTCGGTCCATCCCTTTGCCGGGCCCTTCCTGGTGCTTATGATCGCCTGGGCGCCCACGCTCATCGCTTCGCTGCCCGGTCTTTTTATGGGAGATACGGGTGCGCAGATTCGCCAGTGGTTCAACTACCCCAACGGCACGAGTGACTACCTGCGTCTGCTCAATCCCAATGTGTTGCTCAACGGACATCACCCCGTGGTGCACACGGCTATCATCGGTTCGTGCGTCCAGCTGGGGCTTTCACTGTTGAACAGCGCTAACGCGGGCCTCATCATCTATACCTGCGCTCAATTTGTCATCACGGCCGCCTGCATGGCCTATTCCATTTCGTCGCTGCGCAAACTGGGCGTGAGCCTGCCGGTTCGCGGTGCGATCCTGCTGTTCTTTGCGTTTATGCCGATGTTCTCTAACTACGCGGCGTTGCTCACCAAAGACGTGCTCTTTGCCGACGCGTTTTTGGTGCTGCTGGTACAGACCGTCAAGCTCGTGGCATGTGGCTTGCCCCGTCGTGATGCCAATGCCGAGCGAGCGGGCGAGAAAGCCCCCGTGCTCTTTGCGCGCCACGACTGGCTGCTGCTCGCTCTGGGCGCCATGGGTTCCACGTTCCTGCGCAACGGCGGTCTGGTGTTTCCCCTGGTGGCATGCGTAATCGCGGCGGCGTTTTGCGTATGGGACGTGCATGTGGCTCGTCGTGCAGCCAAGCAGACTGGCGCTGCGCCTTCGGGCGCCATCCCGCGTTTCCGCTGGGTTGGCGTTCTCGCGGTGCTCGCGCTCTGCCTTGCCTCTAATATGTACTTCACCAAGGTCTTTATGCCGGCGCACGACATTACGCCCGGCTCCAAGCGCGAAATCCTTTCGATTCCGTTCCAGCAGACGGCTCGTTTCGTCCAAAAGCACGACGGCCTCAACTCGGGCGTCAACCCCACGGTTAAGGAGGACGGCACCATCGTGGAGGCTCCTTGCGACGGTTCGGTGACCGATGAAGAGCGTGCCGTGATCGATCGCGTACTCAAGTACGAGAACCTGGGCCGCCGCTACAACCCCGACAAGTCCGATGCCGTCAAGAACTGCTTTAACGAGTACGCCTCGCAGGAGGACGTCGATGCCTATTTTGAGGTATGGGCCCAGATGTTCAAAAAGGATCCCGAGTGCTATATCTCGGCGCTCATCAATAACTACTACGGCTACTTTTATCCGAGTGCCCGCGATGCCTGGGTCTACAGCACGGCGCGTAGTGCCGAGATCATGGCGCGTCCCGACAACCTCAAGTACTTCGACTTCCATCCGGTTGACAGCAACATGGTGCGCTGGTGCGACCACCTGATCAATTTGTACCGTGTGGCGGTGCAGCGTGTTCCCTTTATCTCGCTCACCATGAGCTCGGCCACCTATGTGTGGATCATGATCGCCGTGGTGGTCTACCTGCTGCGTCGTCATTCATGGCGTGCGCTGGCGATCTGGGTGCCGCTGTTGGGCGTGCTCGCCGTGTGCCTGATTGGCCCGTGCAACGGCTCGAC
>CAVKNR010000160.1:0-3471 GCA_963657575.1 Sodaliphilus sp. | reverse complement strand
GCATTGTCGAGGAGCTCGATGGCATCTGCTGCATGGCCGGCAACACCTCGGTCATTCAAAACGACATCAACCTGTTCCCCGACTGCCGCATGAACGACGGCATGGTCGACATCGCGGTCATCGAGCCCGTAAAAACCGTCCAGCTCCTGCCCACCGTGATCACCGCCGCACTCGACCCCGCCGGCAAGGTGCTCGGCCGCCCGCAGTTCAAGATCATCCAGACCAAAGAAGCCAAGATCACCTGCACGCCGTCGCTGGGCATGCAGTTCGATGGCGAGATCATCTCCAGCAACTCGGGCGTCTTTGGCGCCCGCGCACTTCCGCAATGCCTCGACCTCATCGTCGACGAATTCTCCCCACTCGGAAAATAGGAGGACCCCATGAACGACACTCCCCTGCCCGGCTTTATCGTCATTGTTCTGGCCATGCTCATCGGCTATGCGATCAACGTGATCCACCGCCGGAAGAAGTAATTCCACATTGGTATGATATTCATCCAATCATCGTCTCCCCCGTTGTTTATGCATTTGCCAAACAGCGGGGGATTTTTCTTTGCGCCCCGTGCAAGGCACTTTATTCAGGCACAGTAATTGCAGGGCGTCTTTATTTAAATAAAGCTAAATAATGAGTATTCTTATCCGCTCATCGCATATTTTAGGACGCTCATCGAGTATTTCATCGAAATAGATGAATACTTTTTAGACTTCCGATAGGCTAATAGATGTATTTATTAGCTGAGATTCCGCACAGTTTTGTGGGGTCTCAACAGTTGGGAGGGATCATGAGGTTTACTCATCCTGTCAACACGCTCAAAAAGCTCGGCTGCGGCCTTGCGTTTGGAGCAGCGGCTATCATGGCCATGCCGACTTCGGCGCTCGCCTGCACCCAAATCTACATGGGTAGCAAGCTCACGGCAGACGGCAACACGTACTATGGCCGTTCCGAGGACTTCGGTCCGCGCTATGTCAAGCACTTTGGCATTGAGCCCGCACACAAGGACGGCAACGAGTACACATCGGTCGAGTCCGGTTTTGAATACAAGTCCAAGGGCGCAACCTACCGCTACACCTTCGTTCGCGACAACCCCTCGCAGTGGGAAGATCGCTACGACGCATATTCCGAGGCCGGCATCAACGAGAAGGGCGTCTCCTGCTCTGCCACGTTGAGCACCTCCTATAACGAGAAGGCCGAAGAAGCCGACCCCATCACCGAGGAGACTGGCATTGGCGAGTACAGCTATGCCAGCGTCATCCTGGGCGAGAGCGCCACGGCCCGCGAGGGCGTCGAGCTCATCGGCAGCCTGATCGACGAGCAGGGCGTCTGCTCCAATGACCAGATCATCATCGCCGACAGCACCGAGACTTGGCTGTTCGCCGCGCTTTCCGGCCATCAGTGGATTGCCATGAAGCTCGCCGATGACATTGCCTCACTCAACCCCAACATCGGCAACCTCACCTATAACGTCGACCTCGATGACACCGAGAACTGTCTCCATTCCGAGGGCATCGAGTCCATGCCCAAGGAGAAGGGCTTTGCCGAGTACACCGACGGCAAGTTCGACGTCGCCAAGACCTACGGCGAGGAGATCGGCGAGGCCGGTATGCACCAGTGGTCTCGCTATATCCAGGGTCGCGATTACTTCATGGCCCCGCTGGCTGAAGGCACTGACTACGAGATCGTCAAGGACGAGCGTGAAGACGCTCGCGCCACGACCGGCGCTCTGGTCCATGAGATGCAGCCGCTGTTCTTCCAGCCCGGCAAGTCCGACTGGAACACCTTTGAGATGATCCGTTCCTTCGCAGCTCGCGGCGAAAATGTTGCCGGTCTCAACGCCAACACCGACGGCGCCTACGCCATCGGCTCCAACCGCAACACCGAGATCCACACCTTCCAGATCCGTCACGGCATGGATCCCGAAATCGCGACCATCCAGTGGGAGATGCTCTCCAACGCCGAGTTCTCCGTCGCCATCCCCCTCTACTCTGCACTGCTCACCGAGGTCAGCCCCTACTTTAGCGATCAGGATGTCTCCTTCGATCACTGCGAAGAGGAAGACGTTGTGAACAACGAGGAGCCCAAGAACTCCATCAACTACGTCCTCATGGACATCAATACGCTCGCCTATGAGAACCGCGACCACTGCGCCACCGGCGTCCGCGCCTACCTCGATGCGCTGCAGAAGGAGCTCATCGAGCAGAACCTGACCGTCGACGAGGCCATGCAGGCCGCCGAGGACACCGAGGCGCGCACCGCCCTGGCCAACAAGGCCGGCAAGGCTGCCACCAAGAACACCTACCTCAAGTGCAAGGCCATGCTCGAGGAAATGCGTGACTACCTCAAGGAGGAGGATTTCTCCGAGGAGTTCGTCCCGAGCGACTACGATGCCGACAACGACTGCCTGGTCGAGTCCATCACCTACGCCGACGAGGCCCTCTCCGATGAGGACGTTGCCGAACCCGAGGTTGAGGAAGAGGCAACCGAGGAGAAGTCCGAGGGCAACAACATGGCCGCCATGGCCGTTGGCGCCGTCGTCGTCATCGGTGTCTGCGGCTTCGTGCTCTATCGTCGC
The DNA here is from genome assembly GCA_963657575.1 of Sodaliphilus sp. Lineage (GTDB taxonomy): Bacteria > Actinomycetota > Coriobacteriia > Coriobacteriales > Coriobacteriaceae > Collinsella. The sequence goes on along the minus strand of CAVKNR010000160.1, from coordinate 902 downwards.
AAGAAGGCCTAAGGCCCTCACGTCCTAAGGGAGGGCAAGACAGTGCGAGCGGTCTTGCCCTCCTGACCCGTTATCTGACCGGCGGGAAACACCGCGGGAAACACTGCTGAAATCTTTTCAAAAAAGATTCCCTGCACACACTTCGCTGTGCTATAGTGCAGCACAACAACAACTAGGTGCGACCGCGCCACGGTATCACGAAAGGAGCCACCAACATGAAGAACACGATGAAGTCTCTCAACAACTGGTGGTGGCGTGATGCGAATACGATCGGTCGACAGTGAGTCCCTCACGCCTGTTTTTGCGCTCTAGGTGATTGGAAGGCCTCCGGTTTCGACCGGGGGCCTTTTTCTATCTCGAGCCCAATCGCATTCGCATCACGCGCCTCCGCTTTCTTCTCTTGCACTTCCCTTCCGAAAGGATTTTCACCATGTCTCAGAACACCACCACCGCCCAGCCCCGCACCGTCCAGACCGCCGACCGCGGCAAACTCGACGTCCGCGCCCTCGTCTTGCTCGCCATCCTGCTTGCCGCCGGCTTCATCCTCAACTTCACCGTCGGCAAGGCCATCTCCGGCATCTCGGGCGGCATGATCAGCCCCGAGTTCATTATCTCGGCCTTCTGCCTCACCATCCTGGTCGTTCGTCCCAACATTGGCCAGGCGCTCGTTATCGGCCTGATCTCGGCGGCTGTAATCCAGATCACCACCACCTCGCCGTTTGTCGATTTTGCCGCCGAGGGCATCGCCGCCATGCTCATGGCCGTCATTGTCAACGCTGCTGCCAAGGACGGCCAGGTTAAGCCAGCCGTCGCCATCGTCGCAACGTTCGTGACCACCTTTGTCTCGGGCGTCATCTTCATGGTCATCAAGATGGCCATGCTCGGCGTGGTAGGCGAGCTCG
>CAVKNR010000159.1:0-3481 GCA_963657575.1 Sodaliphilus sp. | reverse complement strand
TCGGGGACGGCGGCCAGGTCGGCCAACGTCACGCCGTCGACGTACTTTTCGATCACATCGTCCAGGCCGCGCCAGAACTTGACGGTGGAACACAGGTCACTGCGGGCGCAGCTGTTGTCGATGCCGTCGCACGCCACGGGCGCCGTGCTGCCCTCGACAGCGCGCAGGATGTCGCCAGCACGCACCTCGGCCGGGTCCTTGGCCATCATGTAGCCGCCGCCCTTGCCGCGCACGCTCTTAAGCAGGCCCGCCTTCATAAGCGGACGAACCAGCTGCTCCAGATACTTTTGCGAGATATGCTCGCGGTCGGCAACCTCGCGCAAGGCAATCTTGCCCTCGGCGTCGCCCAGCGCCGCGATATAGATCATTAACCGGAGGGCATAGCGGCCCTTGGAAGAAATGAGCATACCTACCCTCCCGTTGTTCCTGGGACAAAATCAGGCTTGTTAGTCCCAAATCCTATGCACGCGGGGCAAACAAACCTGATTATTATGTCCCACATCTAAAAAGTCGAGTGGATTAGTCGGGTTTTCCCTTGACTAACGCCGAACCCATAGTAACTTTATTCCGAGAAGATTCCTAGGGTTTAGTACACCTATGAGTACACCATATACAGAGAGGGACAGCATGAGCGCAAATCCGCTGCTTTCCATCGAAGGTCTGACCGCCTCCGTGGACGAGAAGACCATCCTCCACAACGTCAACCTCAACGTCGCCGCCGGCGAGACCCACGTGTTGATGGGTCCCAACGGCGCTGGCAAGTCCACCCTCGGCCACCTGGTCATGGGCGACCCCATTTACACGGTCAACGACGGCCGCATCGTCTTTGACGGCCAAGACATCACCGAGCTCACCACCGACAAGCGCTCGCGCGCCGGCCTGTTCCTGAGCTTCCAGGCCCCGGTCGAGATTCCGGGCGTGCCGCTGTCGAGCTTTTTGCGCGCCAGCATCGCCGGCCGCCCCGGCCTGGAGATGAAGGGCAAGGAGTTCCGCCGTCGCGTCAAGGAGCTCGCGGCCGAGCTTAACATGGATACCGCCTACCTCAACCGCGAGCTGGGCGTGGGTTTCTCGGGCGGCGAGAAGAAGAAGGTCGAAATGCTCCAACTTCTGCTGCTGCAACCCAAACTCGCCATCCTGGACGAAACCGACTCCGGCCTGGACGTCGACGCCCTGTCCACCGTCAGCCACGGCATGGACGCGTACCGCAAGAGCTGCGACGGCTCCATGCTCATCATCACGCACAACACACGCATCTTGGAGCACCTGAATGTCGACCGCGTCCACGTTATGGTCAAGGGCCACATCGTGCGCGAGGGCGACGCTTCGCTGATCCCCTGGATCGATAAGAACGGTTTTGAGACCTTCGAGCGCGAGGCCGCCGAGCAGCGCGCCCAGGCCGAGGCCGCCGCTGCCGAGCAGCAGGCGTAAAGGGGCGACGCAATGACCAAGAACCGCACCGAGGTCGCGGACATCGACCGCAGCCTCTACGACTTCACCTATGGCGAGGAGGGATTCGAGCGCCTCGACGCCGGCATCACGCCCGACATCGTGCGCGAGATCAGCGCCAAGAAGGACGAACCGCAGTGGATGCTCGACCTGCGCCTCAAGTCCCTCGAGATTTTCAACCGCTTCCCGGATCCGACGTGGGGCCCCTCCATCGAGGGCTTGGACATGGACAACATCGTCACCTACGTCAAACCCAACACCGACCAAAAACACGACTGGGAGTCGGTGCCCGACGACATCAAGAACACCTTTGAGCGCCTGGGCATCCCCGAGGCCGAGCGCAGCTACCTGGCAGGCGTCGGCGCGCAGTACGACTCCGAGCTGGTCTACCACAACATGCAGGACACCGCGTCCAAGATGGGCATCGTCTACTCCGGCATCGAAGAGGCCCTGCACGACCCGCAGTGGGAGCCGCTCATCCACGAGAAGTTTATGACACTCATCCCGCCCACCGACCACAAGTTTGCGGCCCTGCATGGTGCCGTGTGGTCGGGCGGCTCGTTTGTCTACGTGCCCAAGGGCACCAAGCTCGACTTCCCGCTGCAGAGCTACTTCCGTCTCAACGCCAAGGGCGCCGGCCAGTTTGAGCACACGCTCATCATCGTCGAGGACGACGCTGACCTGCACTTTATCGAGGGCTGCTCCGCGCCCAAGTACAACGTGGCCAACCTCCACGCCGGCGCCGTCGAGCTCTTTGTGGGCAAGCGCGCGCACCTGCGCTACTCGACCATCGAGAACTGGTCCAAGAACATGTACAACCTCAACACCAAGCGTGCGCGCGTGGACGAGGATGGCGACATCGAGTGGATCAGCGGCTCCTTCGGCAGCCACGTGGGCTACCTCTACCCCATGAGCGTGCTCAACGGACGCCGCGCCCGCTCGAGCTTTACCGGCATTACCTTTGCCGGCGCCGGCCAGAACCTGGATACCGGCTGCAAGGTCGTGCTCAACGCGCCCGATACCTCGGCAACCGTCGAGACCAAGGGCATCTCCAAGAGCGGCGGCATCCAGACCTTCCGCAGCTCCATCGTGGCCACGCCCAAGGCCGAGGGTTCCAAGGCAACCGTGAGCTGCCAGTCGCTCATGCTCGACGACCAGAGCCGCTCCGACACCATCCCCGCCATGGACATCCGCGCCAAGAATGTCGACATCGGCCACGAGGCCACCATCGGCCGTATCGGCGACGATAAGGTGTTCTACCTGATGAGCCGCGGTATCTCGGAGGAAGAAGCCCGTACCATGATCGTCAACGGCTTTGCCAACCCGGTCTCCAAGGAGCTGCCGCTGGAGTACGCCGTCGAGATGAACAACCTGATCAAGCTCGAGATGGAAGGAGCGATCGGATAATGAAACAGACCACGAACACCGCTGCTACCACCCTTGAGCAGGTCAATTCGATGCCGGCTGCCACTTGGGGTTGGCTCAAGATGAACCAGACCAAGCTCGAGCTCTCTGACGAGCTTGCCGCCGCTCCCGCCGAGGCCGTTGAGGCTGAGGGCTTGGAAGAGCAGTTTGCTGGCGTGGCAGACGCGTTCGACGCCGCCATGGACGCCATGGCCGAGCGCTTCCCCGAGCGCCGCGCCTCCGCCCCGGGTGATGCCGCCGACCGCGCCCGCATCACGCCCGAGACCGAGCTCGACGTGCCCGCCACCTCCGTCTACCAGGCCGGTGCCATTAAGCTGGAGGAGGAGCTCTCCCCCGCTGAGGCCTTCGAGACTGGCATGGGCGAGGCTGCCTACACCTACCTGGCCGACCACGCCACCAAGCGCGTCGTCATCGATGTGCCCGCATACAAGCACGCCACGGTTACCGTGCGTGTGAGCGGTGTCGATGCTGCCGCGACCATCGCCGCCATCGACGTCGTCGCCCGCCCGCAGGCAACGCTCGACCTGCAGATCGCCCTGGACTCCCCCGTTGCCGGCCAAGGCGTCGTGGGTTCCGTGCTGCGCGTGTGCGCCCACGAGTACGCCACCGT
>CAVKNR010000158.1:0-3513 GCA_963657575.1 Sodaliphilus sp. | reverse complement strand
CGAAAATCTTTGTTACTATAGTCGAGCTAACGGGTTGTGGCTCAGTTTGGTAGAGCACTGCGTTCGGGACGCAGGGGTCGCTGGTTCAAATCCAGTCAACCCGACCAGAGCATGAGGAGGGACCGCTTCTTGCGGTCCCTTTTTTTAGCTAGTGTTGTGATACCGCGATACGCGCGGTATACTCATTCGAGCTTGTCTCGCTGTATTGTGGAGGTCTACATGTTTGGACTGAGGGCTCCTGAGCTCATCATTATTCTCGTCGTTGTCCTGATTATCTTCGGGCCCAAGAACCTGCCGAAGCTCGGCAAGTCCCTCGGCTCTACCGTCAAGAATATCCGCGAGGGTATGGAGGGCGACGATAAGGCCGAGACCAAGCAGGCCGAGGAGGTCGTGGTCGAGCAGTCCGAGGAGGACAAGGAGATCGCTGAGCTCGAGGCCAAGCTCGCTGCTGCCAAGAAGAAGCAGGCAGAGGACAGCGACGCGGACGCAGAGTAGTCCCATCCCTTTGGGGTGAGCACCTGACCGGCTTGCCCGCAGGCTAGCCGGTCTTTTTCGTTTTGTTGACAGTTGATTGTTTGATCAGAGTTGGGGAGATATCCGTATGGACGCAAGCCAGATCGTACTGACCGCTGAGGGCCGCCAGAAGCTCGTCGAGGAGCTCGCTTGGCGTGAGGGCGATTACGCCAAGGAGATCGTCGAGGACATCAAGGAAGCCCGCGCGTTCGGCGACCTTTCGGAGAACTCCGAGTACGACGCCGCTAAGGACAAGCAGGCCCAGAACGCCGCTCGTATTGCCGAGATCCAGGCCATCCTCGCCAACGCTCAGGTTGCTGCCACCACGGGCGATCTGACCGTCTCCATCGGTTCCACCGTTTCGCTGATTGATCCCAACGGCGAGGTCATGGAAGTCACGCTCGTCGGTACCACCGAGACCAACTCGCTCGAGCACAAGATTTCCAACGAGTCTCCGGTCGGTCACGCCATCATCGGTCACGGCGAGGGCGACTCCGTCGAGGTCGTTACGCCTTCCGGCAAGACTCGCGTCTACACCATCGCCAAGATCGCACGCTAGACCACGGTCCCGCGTAAAGGTATGTTTTCGCTCCCTGGGACCGAATCCTGGGGAGCGTTTTAGTTTGAGGAGCTAACTTATGGCAGAGAACCAGAACGCCGCAGATCAGGCATCGACGCTCAACGACGAGCGCGCCACCCGCCTGGCCAAGCGCGCCGCCCTGTTCGAGGCGGGCCAGAACCCCTATCCCGAGCACTCTGAGCTTGAGGACTACGTCGCCGATATCGAGACTAAGTACGCCGATCTTGCCGATGGCGAGGACACCGAGGATGTCGTGAAGATCGCCGGCCGTGTGGTCGCCAAGCGCGGTCAGGGCAAGATCATGTTCATCGTCGTGCGCGATGCGACTGCCGAGATTCAACTGTTCTGCCGCATCAACGACATGGACGAGGCTGCCTGGAATACGCTCAAGGCCCTCGACCTGGGCGACATCCTGGGCGTGACCGGCGTGGTCGTGCGCACCCAGCGCGGCCAGCTTTCCGTTGCTCCTAAGAGCGCGACCCTGCTTGCCAAGGCCGTTCGTCCGCTGCCCGAGAAGTTCCACGGTCTTTCCGACAAGGAGACCCGCTATCGCCAGCGCTATGTCGACCTGATCGCCAACGACGACGTTCGCGAGACCTTCCGTAAGCGTTCGCAGATTCTCTCCACCTTCCGTCGCTTTATGGAGTCCGACGGCTACATGGAGGTCGAGACCCCCATCCTGCAGACCATCCAGGGCGGCGCTACTGCCAAGCCGTTCATTACCCACTTCAACGCGCTCGATCAGGAGTGCTACCTGCGTATTGCCACCGAGCTGCACCTCAAGCGCTGCATTGTCGGTGGTTTTGAGCGCGTGTTCGAGATCGGCCGCATCTTCCGTAACGAGGGCATGGACCTTACCCACAACCCCGAGTTCACCACGATGGAGGCCTACCGTGCCTTCTCCGACCTCGAGGGCATGAAGGCACTCGCCCAGGGTGTCATCAAGGCTGCCAACAAGGCCATCGGCAACCCCGAGGTCATCGAGTACCAGGGCCAGACCATCGACCTTTCTGGTGAGTGGGCCAGCCGTCCCATGACCGACATCGTCTCCGACGTGCTCGGCAAGCAGGTCACCATTGACACGCCAGTCGAGGAGCTTGCTGCCGCCGCGCGCGAGAAGGGCCTGGAGATCAAGCCCGAGTGGACTGCTGGCAAGATCATCGCCGAGATTTACGATGAGCTGGGCGAGGACACCATCGTCAACCCGACGTTCGTGTGCGATTACCCCATCGAGGTCAGCCCGCTTGCCAAGCGTTTTGAGGACGACCCGCGCCTGACGCACCGCTTTGAGCTGGTTATTGCCGGTCACGAGTACGCCAACGCGTTCTCCGAGCTCAACGACCCGGTCGACCAGGCCGAGCGCTTTGCCGCCCAGATGGCCGAGAAGGCCGGCGGTGACGACGAGGCCATGGAGTACGACGAGGACTACGTGCGCGCCCTCGAGTACGGTATGCCTCCCGCGGGCGGCATTGGCATTGGTATCGACCGCGTGGTCATGCTGCTCACCAACCAGGCTTCTATCCGCGACGTGCTGCTGTTCCCGCACATGAAGCCCGAGAAGGGTTTCCAGTCCGGTGCCGCTGCCGCCAAGGCTGCCGAGGCCGGCAACGCCGCGAGCCCGTTCGTTAAGTCGCTTAAGCCCACGCTCGATTACTCCAAGATCGCCGTTGAGCCGCTGTTTGAGGAGTTCGTCGACTTTGATACCTTCTCCAAGAGCGACTTCCGCGCTGTGAAGGTCAAGGCATGCGAGGCCGTCAAGAAGTCCAAGAAGCTGCTGAACTTTACGCTCGACGACGGCACCGGCACCGACCGCACCATCCTCTCCGGTATTCACGCTTATTACGAGCCCGAGGACCTGGTTGGCAAGACCTTGCTCGCCATCACCAACCTGCCTCCGCGCAAGATGATGGGTATTCCCAGCTGCGGCATGCTGATCAGCGCTGTCCACGAGGAGGAGGGCGAGGAGCGCCTCAACCTGATCCAGCTCGACGCCTCCATCCCCGCCGGCGCAAAGATGTACTAGGGGGTTACGGCGTTTTACCAAACGCCGTAACCACTCGACGCTGCAAGCCCGCCAGAGCGGCAATCTGCCTTTCAACTTCAGCGGCATGACCAAAAGGTCAATGCCGCCTTGTTTCAAGGCACCTTGCTCGCTCTGGCGGGCTTTCGCTGTCGTTGCCAAGGCATCGGCGTTGCCTTGGCTGTCAATAGTCATTGTGGACGTTCTTAAACGACTACCCAACGGCTATTGTGCACATGGCTCGCATGACAGCCGCCTCTTTTATGTTTCCTTTAGCCGTCGCTGTCTAGGATGGGGGTTAGTCGATAGGAAGGGAGCACCGGGATGGACGATGCGAGCGAGCGCGCAATCGAAGAGGACATGCTCGATCAGTTCAATTACTTTGATGATGAGGATGAGG
>CAVKNR010000157.1:0-3516 GCA_963657575.1 Sodaliphilus sp. | reverse complement strand
AGCTGCCAGCACATCCGCGACAACATCGCCCAGCTCGACTGGTGGGACGCCGAGGGCGTCGTCGGCAAGTAGGTCGTCAATCGCCGCAATCTCGCGAATCTAAGCGCGATACCAAGCGGGCCGCGCCGGAATACTACCGGCGCGGCCCGCTTTTTACGCACGCTGTTCGCTTGCGAATCGAAGGTGAATGGTTTTCCCGTTACCTAGTACTGCTCGATGCCCATGTAGCGACGAACCTCGGGGCTGTGGTCGAACACCTTGCCGCGGGCGGCACGCAGCTCGCAGCTCATGTTGTAGAAGAAGATCGGTTCCAGGAACGAACGCACGCTGGCGGGCACCTCGCCCACGCCGTACTCGAGCGCATCGAGCACCATGACCGTATCGGTATGCGTGTTGAGGAACGCGAGCGCACGCTCCTCCATGGGGCGGCACTCGCCCGATCCGAGCTGTACAAAGTAGAACACGCCGGGCTCGGTGGCTTCGAACGGGCCGTGGAAGTACTCGCCGGAGTGGATATAGCAGCAGTGCTGCCACTGCATCTCCATGAGCGAGCAGATGGCCATGGCATAGGTCTGGCTAAAGTTGGGGCCGGACCCCAGGATGTAGAAGAACTTATGCTGCTGGCAGAGCTCGGCAAAACGGGCGCCCAGCTCGGCGTTGACCTTCTCGCGGGCAGCGGGCAGCAACGCATCCATCTGCTTAAGGCCGGCGTACATGTCGGCAAGCGCCTCGTAACCCTCCTGCTGGTCGAGCAGCTCGGCAGCCATCAGGACGCCGATACCCTGCGGGACCTCGGCCTGCGGCACGCCCTCGCCCCACGGATAGACCCAGGTGGTCCACTTGCCGCTATCGATCTTGGAGCCCTCGCAGTCGGTCATGGCCACGACCTCCGCGCCGGCTGCCAGCGCCATCTCGCAACCGTCGACGACCTCCTGCGTATTGCCGCTGTGGCTGCAAGCGATGACGAGTGACTTCTCGCCAAGACTCTTGGGAGCCATCAGGCAAAACTCGCGTGCCGTGTAGACCGTCGAGGTAAACGTGGTTGCCTCGCGCTTGAGCAGCTCGTTGGCCGGCATCAGGTCGATCATCGAACCGCCGCAGGCGATCCAAAAGACGTTCTCAATCTTGCCCTTGCGCTCGATAATTTCCTGAATCAGATCGTGTGCGTTCATGGTGATGCCCCTTCTTGTGTGGCGGTTTTGAACGACTACAACTCGTACCTGCGGTCGTTCTATGTTGTCCTATTTATAGCACGCACGACGACGTCCGTGAAGTCATTTCACCAAACTTGTTCTATATTGTTCTATCTGTGGACGTTAGATGTCGAACACGTAGCGCGAGCCCACGATCTTTTGGCGTCCGAGCAGCAAAGGGCGCCCGTCCGCATCGGTAAAGTATGCCTCCATATAGAAGAGCGGCTCGCCGACCGGCACCTCCAGCAGCGAGGCCGCCTGAGCATCGGCAAGCGCAATCTCCACCGTACAGGGGTCGGACTTGAGCGGCGCACGGCCCGAATGCTCGGCAACGAGCGCAAAGATGGAATTGTCCGTGAGGTCCTTGTCGGCAAGCGTCTGCAAATAGGGATGGTCGGCCAGCACAAAGGCGTTGTTCTCGAGCATGACGGGCACGCCGTCTGCCGTGCGCACGCGCTCGACAACGATGAGCTCGCAGCCGGGCTCCACCCCAAAAAACGCCGCGTCCTCGCGCGTCGCCGCAACCACCGTGCGCGACACCAGGCGTGCTCCGGCCACCATGTCGTTGGCAGCGCAACCTTCGGAAAAGCTCTGGACGTCACCCTTCTGGACAATCTTGCGCTTGAGCTTGGGCGCGCACACAAACGTGCCCCTCCCCTGCTGGCGGCTGAGATACCCCGCGCGCGACAGTTCCTCGATAGCGCGGCGCACGGTGATGCGTCCCACGCCGTAGTACTTCGCGAGCTCCATCTCGGAAGGAATGCGCGAGCCGGATGCGTACACGCCGCGCGCGATCTCGCCCTTTAGGTCGTCCATAACCTGCTGGTACAGCGGCACAGCGGACACCTCAGTGCGCTCGGTTTTATCGTCGGATGCCATCGTTATGCTCCATTCCGTGCATGCTCGGACTCAAACTCTTCAATCGCCGCCATAAACTGCTCGCCAAAGGCGTCGGCCTTTTTCTCGCCGATACCGTTGACCTGGATAAGCTCGTCGCGCGTCTGCGGGCGTAGACGGCACAGACCGCGCAGGGCCTTGTCGGAAAAGACCATGTACGGTGCCATCTCCAGCTCGGTCGAGATCTCCTTGCGCAGGGCGCGCAGGCGTTCGAACAGCTCGGCATCGTCACCCACGCGCGGGCGCTGATCCAGCTCGGCCTCCTCGCGCAGCAGATCCACCGCACGGCGGGCGCGGGCCGAGGCCTTGCGCTTGGATGCGCGACGCTTAACGGTAAAGGCGAACGCCTCGTCCTCGACCTCGGCGGCACGCGGGCCCAGCCCCACGACCGGGTACTGCCCCTGCGAGGTAGCCAGATAACCGCGGCCGCACAGCTGGCCGATGATGTCCTTGATGCGCCCGACCGATTCGCTCGACAGCTCACCGTAGCCGTGGTCCTCGTCCAGATGCATCTGGCGAATGCGCTCGGTGTTGCCGCCGTGAAGCACGTCGGCGATGAGCGACTTGCCAAAGCGCATGGGTCGCGTGGCCACATAGCGCACGGCAGCGCGGGCCATATCGGTGACGTCCTCGACCTCGAACTGCGTGAGGCAGTTGCTGCAGTTGCCGCAGCCCTCGGCCTCGTCCGTAGCGGCGCCGCCCGCACCGGCCGCGGCAGTATGCTCGGCCGCGGCCTCGTCGCCAAAGTAGCGCAGCATATATTCGCGCAGGCAACCGGTGGTATTGCAGTAGCCCTCCATCTGGCTGAGCAGACGATATCGATTCTGGAGCGCCCACGCGCGCTGCTCGTCGTCGAGCGCCTCATCGGCAGCATCGCCGCGGTCGATCAGAAAGCGGCGCATGCGAAAATCGTTGCCGTTCCACAGCAAGTAGCAGCTGGCCGGGTCGCCATCGCGGCCGGCGCGGCCCGCCTCCTGGTAGTAGGCTTCGATGCTCTCGGGCACGTTGTTGTGGATCACGTAGCGCACGTTGGGCTTGTCGATGCCCATGCCAAAGGCGTTGGTGGCAACCATCACCTGGATATCGTCGTCGATAAAGGCACGCTGGCTCTGGCGGCGGGCGTCGTTGCCCATGCCGGCATGGTAGCGCCCCACACGAATGCCGCTGGGGCCCAGTGCCTCGGCAAGCTCGCCCGCCAGCGCATCAACTGTCTTGCGGGTCGAACAATACACGATGCCGCTCTCGCTCGAATGCGCGATCACGTAGTCGCGCACCCAGGCAGTCTTGGCCTTGTCGCCCATCTCCTCGCAACCAAAGTAGAGGTTCTTGCGATCGAAGCCCGTCACTACCGTCGCGGGGTTTTGCAGACCAAGCATCTGCTGAATGTCCGCGCGCACACGCTCGGTCGCCGTAGCGGTAAAGGCCG
>CAVKNR010000156.1:0-3518 GCA_963657575.1 Sodaliphilus sp. | reverse complement strand
CGGCCTTTACCGCTACGGCGACCGAGCGTGTGCGCGCGGACATTCAGCAGATGCTCGGTCTGCAAAACCCCGCGACGGTGGTGACGGGCTTCGATCGCAAGAACCTCTACTTTGGCTGCGAGGAGATGGGCGACAAGGCCAAGGCAGCGTGGGTGCGTGACTATGTGATCGCGCATTCGAGCGAGAGCGGCATCGTGTATTGCTCGACCCGCAAGACGGTCGATGCGCTGGCAGGCGAGCTTGTCGAGGCACTGGGTCCCAGCGGCATTCGCGTTGGCCGCTACCATGCAGGCATGGGCAACGACGCCCGTCGCCAAAGCCAGCGCGCCTTTATCGACGACGATATTCAGGTGATGGTTGCCACCAACGCCTTTGGTATGGGCATCGACAAGCCCAACGTGCGCTACGTGATTCACAACAACGTGCCCGAGAGCATCGAGGCCTACTACCAGGAGGCGGGCCGTGCCGGCCGCGATGGCGACCCGGCCAGCTGCCACTTGCTGTGGAACGGCAACGATTTTCGCATGCGCCGCTTTCTGATCGATCGCGGCGATGCTGCCGATGAGGCGCTCGACGACGAGCAGCGCGCGTGGGCGCTCCAGAATCGCTACCGCCTGCTCAGCCAGATGGAGGGCTACTGCAATACCACCGGCTGCCTGCGCGAATACATGCTGCGCTACTTTGGCGACGAGGCCGCGGCCGAGCATGCTGCTTCGGCTGGCGCGGGCGGCACCGCTACGGACGAGGTCGAGGGCTGTGGTAACTGCAGCAACTGCCTCACACAGTTCGAGGTCGAGGACGTCACCGATATGGCCCGCGCCGCCGTGCGCTATGTGGCCACGCGTCCCATGCGCTTTGGCAAGTCGCTGATCGCCGACGTGCTCCACGGCGGCAACACCGAGCGCATTCGCCAGATGCATCTGGACGAGGACCGCGGCTACGGTGAGCTGTCGAGCGAATCGGTCGGGCGCATCAAGGACATCATCGGCCAGCTGTGCGGTCGCGGTTATTTGGCCACCTCGCAGGGGCAGTACCCGGTCGTGGGACTGGGTCCGCGTGCCGGCGAGGTCGAGGACGAGGCGTTCGTCTTTACCGTTAAGCGTCGCGCGTCCAAGCGCAAGGCCTCGGCCCGCGCCCGTCGCGCCGTCGATCTGCTGCGCGAGGAGGCCGAGCTGGACCAGCGCCCGCGCGTTGGCGACGATGCTGAGCTGTTCGAGCGCCTGCGTGCCCTCCGCAAGGAGATCTCGACGGAGCTGGAGATGGCGCCGTATATGGTCTTTTCCGACAAGGCCCTGCGCGGCCTGTGCCGCCTGCGTCCACAGACGCGCGAGGAGCTGATCCAGGTCAACGGCATTGGCGAGAAAAAAGCCGACGCCTTTGGCGAACAGTTTATGGCGGCGATTGAAGAGTTTGAGTCCGAGCATGCGCGGGATGGAGCGTAACGATGACATTCGACGATAAAACCGACCGCACTGACGTGCCCTCCGTGCCACTGTACCAGCAGGTTATGGACGACCTAAAGGGCGAGATCGCGCGCGGCGTGTACCCTGCCGGCTCGCGCATCCCTGCCGAGATGGAGCTCGCGAAGTCCTACGGCGTGGGGCGCATCACCGTGCGCCGTGCCATCGAGGAGCTGTCGCGTGCGGGGTATCTCAACCGCCAGCAGGGGAGGGGCACCTTTGTGTGCGCCCCCAAGCTCAAACGCAAGATTCGCCAGAAGGGTGACGTCCAGAGCTTTACTGAGGGTTGTGCTGCCAACGACATGGTGCCGGGTGCGCGTCTGGTGTCGCGCACGGTGGTCGCGGCGACGCACGAGGATGCGGCGTTCTTTGGCGTGGAGCCCGGCTGCGAGCTTATCGTGGTCGAGCGCGTGCGCACGGCCGACGGCATCCCCGTCATGCTCGAGAACAACGCCTTTGTGCTCGCCGACCATCCCTACCTGCAGACGCTGGCCGACGAGGACCTCACCGATAACTCAATCTTTGCGCTCGTTGCCGAGCATTCGGGTCGCGCGCCGCTCAAGTCCGACCCCTGCACCGTGGAGATTGCGCTTGCCGATGCTCAGACGGCCCCGCTGCTGGAGGTGCCGGTCGGCGAGCCGTTCTTCTATATGGAGGCCTACTTTACCGACGCCGGCGGGCGCCCTCTACTGCTCGGCCGCCAAAAGATCGTGGGCTCGCGCTACGTCTTCGACATCTAACGTCCACAGATAGAACAACATAGAACAAATTTGCTGAGATGGCTTCACGGGCGTTGTTACACGTGCTATAAATAGGACAACATAGAACGACAGCAGGTACGAGCTGTCGTCGTTCAAAGCCGCCCCACAAGGAGGAGCATCAGCATGAACGCACATGATCTGGTTCAGGAAATCATCGAGCGCAAGGGCAAGATCGAGAACGTCTTTTGGATCGCTTGCGGCGGTTCGATGATCGACCTGATGCCGGCCAACGAGCTGCTCAAGCGCGAGGCAACCACGTTTACCTCGACGGTCTACACGGCACGCGAGTTTTGCCTGATGGCTCCCAAGAGTCTTGGCGAGAAGTCGCTCGTCATCGCCTGCAGCCACAGCGGCAACACGCAGGAGGTCGTCGACGGCTGCGAGATGGCGCTGGCCGCCGGTGCCGAGGTCATTGCCCTTACCGACTGCGAGGGCTCAAAGATCGACAACGGTAAGTGGACTACCTGGGTCTATCCGTGGGGTGAGGGTGTGTCGCAGGCTGAGGTGCCGCAGGGCATCGGCGCTCTGATCGCCGCCGAGTTGCTCGACCAGCAGGAAGGCTACGAGGCACTCGCCGACATGTATGAGGGCCTCAAGCAGATGGATGCGCTGCTGCCCGCCGCCCGTGAGAAAGTCAACGCCGAGCTGGGCGCCCGCTTTGCCGAGCTCTGCCAGCAGCACAAGTTCTTCTATATCCTGGGCTCCGGCCCCAACTTTAGCCAGACCTATGCCATGGCGATCTGCTCGCTCATGGAGATGCAGTGGCAGCACTGCTGCTACATCCACTCCGGCGAGTACTTCCATGGCCCGTTCGAAGCCACCGAGCCCGGCGTATTCTACTTTGTGCAGCTCGGATCGGGCGAGTGCCGCCCCATGGAGGAGCGCGCTCTTGCGTTCCTCAACACGCACACCGATACGGTCATGGTGCTCGATGCGCTCGAGTACGGCGTGGGTGAAGTGCCTGCCAGCGTGCGTTCGTTCCTGGAGCCGATCTTCTTCTACAACATGAGCTGCGAGCTGCGCGCCGCACGCGGCAAGGTGTTCGATCACAGCCCCGAGGTTCGTCGCTACATGGGCATCGAGCAGTACTAGGTACCGGGAAAAGTATTCACCTTCGATTCGCAAGGGCACTGCGTGAGTCAAAAAAGCGGGCCGCGCCGGGGATTTCCGACGCAGCCCGCTTGGTATTGCGCTTAGATTCACGAGGTGTCGCGGCAACCGACGCTTACTTTGCGTCGTAGGCCTCGGCGTCCCACCAGTCGAGCTGGGCGATGTTGTCGCGGATGTGCTGGCAGCT
>CAVKNR010000155.1:0-3552 GCA_963657575.1 Sodaliphilus sp. | reverse complement strand
CAGGACTCCAAAAACGACGTCATCACCTCGGGCTCGGTCTTGGTGGCGGCGCTTATTTCGCAGACGACCGGCTTTGATCTCGATGGCTGGGCAGGCCTGGGTGTGGGCATCTTCATCTGCATCAGCGGCATGGGCCTGGTGCGCGACGCCATCAGCCCGCTGCTGGGACAAGCGCCCGACCCAAAGCTCGTCCAGGAAATCCGCGACAGGATTATGGCCTATCCGCAAGTCCTGGGCACACACGACCTGATGGTGCACGACTACGGCCCCGGTCGCCAGTTCGCCAGCGCACACGTGGAAATGCCCGGCGAGGGCGATGCATTTGAGCACCACGAGATTCTGGACACCATCGAGCACGACATCAAGCGCCAGATGGGCATCGACATCACGCTGCACTGTGACCCCATCGCCATAACCGGCGACGACCTGCGCGGCTGGGTCAAACGCGGCGTCATGCAGATCGATCCCGCGCTCTCCATCCACGACCTGCACGAGCACGACGGCTTCGTTTCGTTTGACTTGGTACGCCCCGACGGCTTTGACATATCCGACGAGGAGCTGCTGGAGCTCGTCACGCGCATCGTGCACGAGCGCCGGCCCGATGCCTCATGCGTCGTCACGTTTGACTCGGGCTTTAGTTCGCCCGAGCGTCCGGCCGAGCAGCTGTAGCCCCGCTCCGCTCGTCCGCTAGTTTCCCTGCGCGCCCGAGATGCCGTTTTGCAGGGCGTTCCAGGCATCCGTCGCCATGTCGCCCAAGTTCTGCGCGGTATCGCCCAGGTTTTGTGCCGTGTCGCCCAGCTCTTGCGCCTTGTCTCCCAACTCCTGTGCCTTGTTGCTCAAGTCCTCCAGCGTATTGGAGCTCGAGCTGTCGGCACCGCTTTGGCCGCCGGACGAGTTGCCCGAGCTGTTCTTGTGCGTGAGTTGAATTTCGACGTTGCCGTTGTCGTTGTAGTAGGCAGAAGTAACGACCCAGTTGGCATCGACGACGGGCGTCGAGCCATCATCGGTCAGGACCACGGCATTCGAAAGATCGGCGCCGCGCGACTTGAGGAGCTTCTTGGCGTTGGACCAGTACTGCCCCGGGATATCGCTCAGATCGACGGTACTAGACGAGGCGGACTCGGTTTGCTCGGCAGCGGTATCGGCCGTTGAACTCCCTCGCTTGTTGAGCATGCCCGACACGATGGCAAACACAACCGACAGCGCAAAGAAAATCGCCAGCACGATGAGGATCTTCTTGATCACGCTCGACGAACGCGACGGCTTCTTCTCCTCGTCCTCGCCATATTGCGGAATCGACTTGGGGTACTCGCGATACGGCTCGCGCGACTCGTAGCGAGGCTGCGCCGTGCGAGGCATATACGTCGTCTGCTGAGGCTGCGGAATGGGATTTTGCGGCAGGTCATCATAGGGATTCGGCGTCGAGGCAGCATAAGAATCCTGCGGTGCGTAATCAAACGGATCCGGAGCTGCGTTGCTATAGGGGCCTTGCGAAGATGCAGCGTAAGAATCCTGCGCCGTGTCGCCATAGCCCATAACCCGGGTGGGCTCGGCAGAAGGCTGCGTCGCGGCGGGGTCGGTATAACCGGGGTTGGGAACAACGCGAGTCGCATCGGCGCTATCGCCAGCCTGCGCGGAACCGTAGCCGCCCATCACGGTTGTCTTGTCCTGATCCATGCAACGATTCCTTTCCGTCGCGCGTGAGCCTCAAGTTATCCATGCATTCTACCCGCGCAAAAGCCTATGATGGGCAGAGTCCGTTGGTATCTACAAGACGTGCGCGGGTCTAAGGATCAAAAAAGCCCCGCCGGGCCTTGGTAGGCACGACGGGGCGGGCAAGCGGCTATGAGCAGCGGGCTTAGAACAGGCCGGTGATGTTGCCGTCGTTGTCGACGTCGATATTCTCGGCCGCGGGGACCTTGGGCAGGCCCGGCATGGTCAGAACACTGCCGGTCAGCGCGACCACAAAGTGGGCGCCGGCGGAAACCTTGAGCTCGCGCACCGTGATGCGGAAGTTCTCGGGAGCGCCCAGGGCCTTGGCGTTGTCGCTAAAGCTGTACTGCGTCTTGGCCACGCATACCGGCAGGTTGCCAAAGCCGTTCTCGCGCAGCTCGGCAAGCTGACGCTTGGCGGCCGGCGTAAAGTCAACGCCGTCGGCGCGGTAAACCTTGGTGGCAACAGCCTCGAGGGCGTCGGCCACATCGGCGCCGTCCTCATAGGCAAACTTGAGCTCGCTCGGCTGCTCAATCAGACGCATGACCTCATCGGCCAGCTCGAGCGCGCCCTCGCCGCCCTTGGCCCAGACCTCGGAAAGCTTAACGTTGACACCGAGCTTCTGGCACTCGGACTCGATGAGCTCGAGCTCGGCCTCGGTGTCCGTCGGAAAGCGGTTGATGGCAACTACGCAGGGCAGACCGTAGACATTCTGAATGTTGTCGACGTGACGCAGCAGGTTGGGCATACCGGCCTTGAGGGCCTCGAGGTTCTCCTCGTTGAGGTCGGCCTTGGCGACGCCACCGTTGTACTTAAGCGCACGAGCGGTGGCGACAATCACGACGGCGCTGGGACGAACGCCCGTCATGCGGCACTTGATGTCGAGGAACTTCTCGGCACCCAGGTCGGCGCCGAAACCGGCCTCGGTAATCGCGACGTCGCCAAAGCGCATGGCCATTCGCGTAGCCATGATGGAGTTGCAGCCGTGGGCGATATTGGCGAAGGGACCGCCGTGGACAAAAGCGGGCGTGCCCTCGAGCGTCTGCACCAGGTTGGGCTTGAGCGCATCCTTAAGCAGCGCAGCCATGGCGCCCTGAACCTTAAGGTCGCGGGCGCGGACGGGCTCGCCGGCATAGCTATAGCCGACAACAATCTCGCCCAGGCGCTCCTTGAGGTCATTGATGCTCGTGGACAGGCACAGGATTGCCATGACCTCGGAGGCAACAGTGATGTCGAAGCCATCCTCGCGCGGCACTCCCTGGGCCTTGCCGCCAATGCCGTCAATAACATGGCGCAGCTGACGGTCGTTCATGTCGACAACGCGCTTCCAAGTGATGCGCTTAACGTCGATGCCGAGCTGGTTGCCCTGCTGAATATGGTTGTCGAGCATGGCTGCCAGCAGGTTGTTGGCGGCACCGATGGCATGGAAGTCGCCGGTAAAGTGCAGGTTGATGTCCTCCATGGGGATGACCTGGGCCCAACCGCCACCGGCGGCACCACCCTTCACGCCAAACACGGGACCGAGCGAAGGCTCGCGCAGGGCCACGGCGCTCTTGACGCCGCGACGACGCAGACCGTCGGCCAGACCGATGGTCGTGGTGGTCTTGCCCTCGCCTGCGGGCGTGGGATTGATAGCGGTCACGAGGACAAGCTTGGCCTGGTGGTCGGTCGGTTCGTTGAGCAGGGAATAATCGACCTTAGCCTTGTCGAAGCCGTACGGAATCAGATGCTTAACGTCGACGCCGGCGTTATTGGCCACCTCGGTAATAGGCAGCGGCGTAACAGAACGTGCGATTTCGATGTCAGTAGGCATGGGCGGTCCTTTCGTTACCGGATGAG
>CAVKNR010000154.1:0-3590 GCA_963657575.1 Sodaliphilus sp. | reverse complement strand
ACCGCAGCGTCAATCTGCCCCGGCACAAAGGCAGTGCACATCAACGGCATGGGAACGCATGGGTAGCCATCGCAGTCCATCTTCCATCTCCCAACAGCTGGCAACAATAGCAGCAATTGTACTCCTGTTGCTCGGGACCCCTTTCGTTTTACTGCTTGGTTGACGCTGCGGATCGTTTTGGAAGGCTTACGAGCATGGTGGTCCCGTTCTCGGAACTTGTTTCGACCTCTACGGCGCCACTGTGAAGAGCTGCAATCTCCCAAACGAGCGCTAGTCCGAGTCCTGCGCCGCCGTATGCCCTGCTGCGGGATTTGTCTAGACGAAAGAACGGCTGGAAGATGCTCTCTCGGTACTGCTTGGGTATTCCCGGGCCCTCATCTTTGACTCGTAGGAGCACGTGGCTGTCGCTGTCGCTGATGGAGACGTTGACAGTCGAGTCGGTGCGGCTGTAGCGGATAGCGTTTTCGACCAGGTTGAACACCAGCCGGTACAGCAGCGTGTCGCTCCCGATTACTAAAGCGTCTCCGGCGCAATCGAGGGTTACGCCCTTATCCTCGGCAAGTGGCGCAAGGTCGGTGAGGACCTCTTCGGACAAGGGACCAAGTTCCACATTGTCCTCGCAAGGAACGCTGCGGAGCTCACTCATCTCGAGCAACACCTTGGCCATTCGAGACATGCGCTCGGTTTGTTCTTGTAGCAGGCCGAGCAGCTCGGCTGTTTCGGGTTGCAAACCGGAGTGTTCGGAGATGAATAGCTCAATCTGTGCTTGCATAAGGGCGAGCGGGGTGCGCAGCTCGTGTGCGGCGTTGCCGGTAAACTGACGCTGTGCAGAGAATCCTTCGCCAAGACGAGTGATCATGTCGTTGAAAGAGGCGCTGCATCGTTGTAGCTCGGTGGGCACATCTTCATTGAGTCTGATTTCGCTTAGGTTGTCAGGCTGCACACGCTCAACCTGCGCTGCAAAAGCCCGTAGCGGTTTGAGTGCACGGCCGCTCACAAAGTATGCCAGCGCGCCGCCAAGGAGTGTGACTCCAGCCGTGATGTACCAGGCTGTCGTGCCAAAAGACTCCTGTGCGTCGTTTACGACGATCGTGACCTCGTCATCGAGGCTCCCCTTCGTTGGGTCAAACGCCTGAGGTGCATCTACGCCGGCTGCGCTAAGGGCCGAGATGTCACTGCCGATGGCATCCATGTAGCGCATGCCCGTATAGCCGACCAGGCAGTTTGTCAGCACGCATGCTGCACACGTGAGCAGTGCCGTCATAATCGTTATGCGCCATTGCAGCGAAAGCCCTTTCATTCTCCATCCTCCATAACGTAGCCCTCTCCAATCCGATTGCGAATCGGGTCGTATCCCAAAGCGCTGCGCAGCTTTTTGCGGAGTGACGAGATATGAACGCGGGTTGCGTTGCTAAAGCTGTTCACGCTGCTATCCCAAACGTGCTCGATAAGCTCCTCTTGACTTACCGGACGCCCCTGATTAAGCATCAGGTATTCCAAGATTCCCGTTTCCTTGCGCGTAAGAGATAAAGCCTCGCTGTCCACAGAAGCGATGCGCGCCTTGGTGTCAAAGCTGAGCTTTCCGCAGGTTAAAACTATGTCGCTTTGTGTAAAGCGTCTTAGGGTAAGGCTGCGAATCCTTGCCGCAAGCTCGTCCAGATGAAACGGCTTGGTGAGGTAATCGTTGGCGCCGGCATCGAGTCCGGCGACTTTATCGGATACTTCGCCACGTGCGGACAGAATCAGTACCTTAGTTTCGCAGTCAGTTTTCCTAAGTTCCCTGAGTACGGTCATGCCGTCGATACGGGGAAGGTTGAGGTCGAGTACCACGAGGTCGAAGGCCTCAACGTCCAGTAGGTCGAGCGCTTCCTGTCCATCGTGACAGCAGTCGACGCTGTACGCCAAGTTTCGCAAGCTGCGCGCGATTGCGTCACACAGCGCCTGCTCGTCCTCGACGATCAAAATACGCATAACAGTCTCCTTGCACATTCCAAATCGCGCTTAACACGGATTTTATAGTCGATATGGTCCAATGGTCGCGTAACGAAAGGAGTGGTCGAGTTGTTCAAAGCGGTAAAACCCATGGTACAGGTCGCTTTGTTGATCGTCGGAGTTGCCATGGTGTGCTTTGGTGT
This sequence comes from Sodaliphilus sp., assembly GCA_963657575.1. Lineage (GTDB taxonomy): Bacteria > Actinomycetota > Coriobacteriia > Coriobacteriales > Coriobacteriaceae > Collinsella. The sequence continues at coordinate 1,455 of CAVKNR010000154.1, read as the reverse complement.
TATGCGTGGCGAGGCGGATGCCGTGCTGGCCAAAGCGATTAGGCTGTGCTTGGAGTGTATCGGAATTGGATAAAAGAGAAAACACCGCGTCGCATGTTTTGGCCCGATTTCGAGGATTCATTCAGGCGGCGGCGACGCTGGTCACCAACATTCACCTGCCAAACTTTGCCAAAGGCGGCATCTATCAGGGCACGGGAAAAACAGTCTGCGTACCTGGACTTAATTGCTATTCGTGCCCCGCGGCATCGGGTGCGTGCCCCATCGGGTCGTTCCAGTCGGTGGTAGGTTCATCCAAGTTCAACTTTTCCTACTACGTCACCGGTACGCTCATTTTGCTCGGCGTACTGCTGGGACGCTTTGTATGCGGCTTTCTGTGCCCGTTTGGCTGGCTGCAGGAGCTGCTTCATAAGATTCCCGGCAAAAAGTTCTCCACGAAAAAGCTCAAGCCGCTCACGTACATCAAGTACGTCGTGCTGCTGTTTGCCGTGGTGCTGCTGCCCGTCTTGGTGGTTAACGACGTGGGCATGGGCGATCCGTTCTTTTGTAAGTACATCTGTCCGCAGGGCGTGCTCGAGGGCGCCATTCCGCTGGCCATTGCTAATGCCGGCATTCGATCTGCGTTGGGACATCTCTTTACTTGGAAACTTGCCGTTCTCATTGCCGTGGTAGTGCTGAGCGTTTTGTTCTACCGCCCCTTCTGCAAATGGATTTGCCCGCTCGGCGCATTCTATGCGCTCATGAATAAGGTGTCCCTGCTGGGGATTCGGGTCGATGCATGCAAATGCGTCTCGTGCGGCAAGTGCTCAAAGGTTTGTCAGATGGACGTCGATGTGGTCCGCGCGCCCAATCATGCCGAATGTATCCGGTGCGGAAAGTGCATCGGGGCCTGTCCCGTCGATGCCATTAGCTATCGCTATGGCCTGGATGTGTCGGCGGAAAAGCTCCCCCTGACCGCCGATAAAAAGTAAACAAGCTTCGACAAAACGGAGGAATGACCATGAAGCTTTCTAAGATTGCGGCCCTGTTTATGGTGCCGGTATTGGCCTTGTGCCTTGTGGCATGTTCGGCGCCCGGTGGCAATGTGAGCGAATCTGCGAGCTCCGATCCTAAGATCGCAGAACTCACTGCGCAGAAGCCGGCCAATGCCGACGAGGCCGCCGAGCTGTATGCAAAACTCATGCAGAAGGAGAACGATATCTTTTCGAGTGATAACGCGCTGTGGGAAAAGGTATTCAATGCGGCAAATAAAGACTCGACAATGATTGAGGACGGCAGCAATTACGGCGATTTCCTGCTCAAGACCATCGACGGCGCCAAGGATAAGTTTACGGCGGATGAGCTTAAGACACTCAAGGCCGGTGCACAGCAGATTAAGGAGATCGAGGACAAGCTCGAGAGCCTGGAGAAGGAGTTCCCCGGCTGTGGAAGCACGCCGAGCGCAGGCGAGAGCGTCGA
>CAVKNR010000153.1:0-3610 GCA_963657575.1 Sodaliphilus sp. | reverse complement strand
GCGCATGAGCTCCCAACGCCACCGCGTCGGACAACTCATCGTCAAACACGAACACGTTGAGCGTCACGTACACACGCACGCCATGGGCATGCGCCACGGCGCAGCCGCGCGCAAACTCGTCGTCGGTAAAACCGTGCGCACTCACACGGGCGTTAAAGCCGCCCAACCCCGCATAGATGGCATCGGCGCCCGCGGCGATGGCCGCAAACATCTGGTCGAGCCCGCCCGCCGGCGCCAGCAGCTCGGGCAGCGCCGCACCGGCAGCATCCAATCCAGTCTTGTGTTGTCCGCTCGGCCCCATCGCCCGAATCGCCATCGGCAAACTCCTTACCAAGGTATGCATTCACTCTGAAAAATGCCGTCTTCCAGCATACACGAGGCCCCGCGCGCCCCGTTTGGTTTATCGTGTAATAACTTATGTCCATCCTGCCCCGACGGCACATCCGCCGTCCGGCACGACATACCTGGAGGTCAATATATGGGTCCTCGCCAACGACAGGGACGCAGCCGTTCAAAGACGCATGCCCTGCCCATAATCCTGCTCTCGTTTTTGGGCTTTTTGCTGATTGCGGGCGTGGCATTTGGCATCGGCATGGTCGGCAACGTCAACCGCTGGCTGTCCGATCTGCCCGACTACACCGACGCCAACGCGTATCTGGTGAGCGAGCCCACCGAGATCGTCGACTGCAACGGCAACAAGATCGCGAGCTTCTACACGCAAAACCGCAAGTCCATCACCAAGGACAAGGTCTCCCCCTACGTGCTACAGGGCACCGTTGACGTCGAGGACGAGCGCTTCTACGAGCACGGCGGTATCGACCTGTGGGGTATCGCGCGTGCTGCGGTGGCAACCCTCGGCGGCGGGCACGAAGGCGCCTCGACTATCACCCAGCAGCTGGTGCGCAACACCATCCTGCAGGAGGAGCAGTTCGACTCGACCATCGAGCGTAAGGTGCGCGAGGCCTACATCGCCGTAAAGATGGAGGACATGTACTCCAAAGACGAGATCCTCATGATGTACCTCAACACCATCTATTACGGTCACGGCGCCTACGGTATTGAGGCCGCCGCCGAGACCTACCTGTCCAAGAGCGCCGCAGACCTCACCCTGAGCGAGGCCGCGCTGTTGATCGGCCTTCCCAACTCGCCCTCGCAGTACGACCCCACGGTCAACCCCGACCTGGCGCTGTCCCGTCGCAACAAGGTCCTCGACAACATGCTGCGCCTGGGCCACATTACGCAGGAGGAGCACGATGCCGCACAGGCCGAGCCCATCACCCTCAACGTGACCGAAATCTCGGGCAGCGGCGTTGACGTATACTCGCAGCCCTACTTTGTCGCCTATGTTAAGCAGCTGCTGGAGCAGGAGTTCTCGACCGACGTGCTCTTTAAGGGCGGCTTGACCGTCAAGACCACCATCGACCCCACGATGCAGCAGGTGGCAGAGAATGCCGTTCGCGAGCAGCTCGACACGCTCTCGCTCGACGGCCTGGACATGGGCATGGTCGTCGTCGACCCCAAGACCGGCTACATCAAGTGCATGGTGGGCGGCTACGATTACAACGCCGACGAGAACCACGTAAACCATGCCACGGCCAAGCGTCCCGTCGGCTCCACCTTTAAGGCCTTTACGCTGGCAACTGCCATCCAAAACGGCATGAACCCCAACGTCACCCTCAACTGCAACTCGCCGCTCAAGGCCAAGGGCACCACGACCGAGGTCCAAAACTACGCCAACCATAGCTATGGCAACATCACGCTTAAGCAGGCGACGGCATACTCCTCCAACACCGGCTACATCCAGGTGGCGGAAGCCGTCGGCAACAGCAAGATCATCTCGCTCGTCAAAAAGCTCGGCATCGATCCCGCCAAGGACAACATCGAGGACGTTCCCGTCATGACCCTCGGCACCGGCTCGATCTCGCCGCTCGAGATGGCCGCCGCCTACGCGACGTTTGCCAACGGCGGCTACTATCGCCAGCCGATCGCCATCACCGAGATTGACTCTCGTACCGGTTCGGTGCTGTACCAGCACACCGACAATCCCTCACAGGTACTTACCGAGGGCGAGGCCGCCGCGGTCACCGATGTTCTGTCCGGCGTCATGAAGGGCGGCGGTACGGGTGCTGCCGGCGCCCTGAGCGTCAACCAGCCCTATGCCGGCAAGACGGGCACCACCGACAACACCACCAACCTGTGGTTCTGCGGCTATACCCCGCAGCTGGCGTGCGCCCTGTGGACCGGCTATTCCGCGGGCGAGATTCCCATCCAAAAATACGGCACAGACCTGCTGGGCGACAGCACCAACCTGCCTGTCTTTAAGCGGTTTATGAACACCGTTCTGACCGGTACCGAGCGCGAGGAGTTTGCGACCGGAACGGCGCCCACCTACAAGAACAACAGCGTCTGGAAGTTCTACGGCACCAACAACACCAAGAAGACGGAGAACGACGACAAGGACGAGAACGAGGACGAAGAGGAAACCACCACAACGACTACCACGACGACCACGACCACCGAGACCACGGGCGGCGACACCACCGGCGGCACCGGTACGACCGGTGGCTCGACGGGCGGCTCCACTGGTGGTTCGACCGGCGGCGATGGCGGCACGCCTACGCCTACGCCTACACCCACTCCCGACCCCTCGCCCACGCCTGACGATACGGTTGGCTAGAAATTCATCCGGCCATTAGCAACAAGGCCCCCGAGCAGCTTATTAAAGTGCTCGGGGGCCTTTTAGTTTAAAGCGACCTGGTGGACGGCCTTTATACCGGCAAACAATATAGGGGGTACCGACCAACGTCGATACCCCCTTACAAGCCACCATGTCACGCACGCAGTGCCGAGCGCACGACCCGCACGCCTACTTGCGAGAATTGCTCAGCTTATTGATCAGCGCCTCGAGACGCTCGCCGTCCTCGGCCGTCTGGGCAATAACCAAAATCGTATCGTTGCCGGCAAGCGAGCCAAGCACATCGGGCAACTCTGCCGCATCAACGGCGGCGGCGATGCCGGAAGCCGTACCAGGCTGAGCCTTGATCATAACCAGATTATCGGTGCGCAGAACGCCCGTTACGAGCTCGGAAACCATACGCTGCAGGTGCAGGTCCTCTGCCAGAACATAGATACCCTCGGGGAGCTTACGCAGCCCCATATCGGCAATATCGCGAGAGACAGTCGCCTGCGTGCAATCAAAGCCCATAGCGCGGAGCTCATCGACCAGCACGCGCTGCGTGCGGACGTCCTTATTGCGCACAATATCTCTAATGGCATCCTGGCGCCCATTGCGTTTTTTAGCCATACAAACCCTCTCTCCAAAAGATGGCGGAGACAATCAATCAGTGACTGAATAGTTTAACGCTATTTGAAGGCTTTTGTGTATAAGAACGCATTTCGAAACAATTCTATGCAAATTTGTTTCGAAATGAGCCGTTTAGGCGGTTTTTGCGCCCGTCCGGTTAAGAAAAGCTGCCAGATGCGTACACATCACGCAGCGCGCGGGCTTGGCGCTGGCGATCGGCCCAAACAACAAACCGAGTCCCCGATGGTTATCCTTGAGCGCGGCGACCATCTGACGGGTTCGAGGCGCCTCGAGCATATCACGCAT
>CAVKNR010000152.1:0-3622 GCA_963657575.1 Sodaliphilus sp. | reverse complement strand
AGACCGCATACGTACACGCCCAGGCCGACCGCCGTGGGGCCCTCGCAGCCAACACGGTCCGAAACCGTACCCGATAGCGGACCGATAAAGGCATTCACCATCGGCAGCGCCAAAAAGAGCAATCCGGAAATGTCGGAACCAAACCCATGCGCGTCCTGAAAATAGAACGGCAGGATAAACTCGGATGCACCAATACCAACGAACACGATGAGCATGCAGGCAAGGTTGATAGTAAAGGCCGAATTTGCAAAGCAGCGATGCGCGGCCTCCGCCAGCGACATGGGGCGTTCACCGGCCTCTGGCCTAACATGCGGCAGCGTGTAGAGCCCCACGATAAACGAGATCACGCCAATGGGCAGGTTGATGAGGAAGATACTCTCCCAGGGAAAGCTTGCCACCAGCATGCCGCCGAGCACGGGGCCACACATCATGCCGAGGGCCACAAAGGTTGCGAGAATACCCATGGCACGGCCACGTTCGCGCGCCGGAAACGACTCGGTGATGATACCCATGTTGTTAGCCATGGCCGCCGCGCAACCGACGCCCTGAACAATGCGTGCCAGGATAAGAACCTCGAGCGAGGCCGAAAGGCCGCACAGCAGCGAACCGACCGAAAAGACGATGACGCCCAGCTGGAACACATTCACCTTGCCGCGCACGTCGCCCAGACGGCCAAACGGCAACATAGCCACGCAAGTCGCAAGCAGATACACCGAGCTTACCAGCTGAATGCGATCGAGGCCCACGCCCAGCTCCTTTTGCATCACGGGCAGCGCCACGGTCACGACGGTCGAATCCAGACACACCATAAACGTCATGATGAGCACGGTGAACAGAATCGCCCACTTGTTCTTGCCATGGGTGTCGCCCTCAAGGGCAATGTGCTCGCGGCGCAGCTGCTCTGCAGTTTTCTCCATATCCATCCTTTCGAGTGGCGCAACGCAAAAACGGGGCCCCAATCGCCTGCGAACAGTCGCGATTGGGGTCCCGCCTACGGAATCGGAACGAAAGGTCACCGAAGCTTTCTGCCAGCATCGGCGCCTTATGCGAACGCTAGCCTAGCACTGCTCGAGTGCCTGCTCAAGGTCGGCAATCAGATCGGCCGTGTCCTCGAGGCCGCACGACAGGCGCACCATGTCGGCGGAGATGCCACAGGCGATGAGCTCCTCATCGTTCATCTGACGATGTGTGGCATTAGCGGGATGCAGGCAGCAAGTGCGGGCGTCGGCCACGTGCGTGGCGATCTGGGCGAGCTTGAGGCTCTTCATAAAGGTTTCGGCCGCCGCGCGACCACCGTTAAAGCCAAAGCTCACAACGCCGCAGGTACCGTTGGGCATGTACTTCTGAGCCAGGTCATAGTACTTGTCGCCCTCCAGGCCCGGATAGCTCACGAAGCGCACCTTGGGATGGCTCTGCAGGAACTTGGCAACGGCCAGGCCGTTCTCACAATGACGCGGCATGCGTACATGCAGGCTCTCGAGCGAGCTGTTCAGGAAGAAGGCCGCCTGCGGGTTCTGCATGGGGCCGAGGTCGCGCATGAGCTGCGCGGTGGCCTTAGTAATGAAGGCACCCTCGCGACCGAACTTCTCGGCATACGTCACGCCGTGGTAGCTCTCGTCGGGCGTGGTGAGACCCGGAAACTTATCCGCATGGGCCATCCAGTCAAACTGGCCGTGGTCAACGATCACGCCGCCCAGGTAGGCAGCATGTCCATCCATGTACTTGGTGGTGGAGTGCGTGACGATGTCGGCGTCCCACTCAAAGGGACGGCACATTACGGGCGTCGGGAAGGTGTTGTCGACCATCAGCGGCACGCCGTGGTCATGCGCGGCCTTGGCAAAGCGCTCAATATCGAGCACGGCAAGGGCGGGGTTTGCGATCGTCTCGCCAAAGACGAGCTTGGTATTGGGCTGAAAGGCTGCCTCGAGCTCCTCATCGGTGCAGTCGGGGGCAACGAACGTGCAGGTCAGGCCCATGCGGCCCATGGTGTGGGCGAGCAGGTTATACGTACCGCCGTAAATGGCAGAGCTCGCGACCACATGATCGCCAGCACCGGCCACGTTAAAGATCGCGAGGAAATTCGCAGCCATGCCCGAGCTCGTGAGCATCGCAGCGGTGCCGCCCTCCATCTCGCAGATCTTGGCGGCAACGAGATCGCACGTGGGGTTCTGCAAACGGCTGTAGAAGTAGCCCGACTCCTCTAGGTCAAACAGCTTGCCCATGTGCTCGGACGTGTCGTACTTCCACGTGGTGGACTGGTAGATGGGCACCTGGCGCGGCTCGGCATCTCCCGGGTGATAGCCGCCCTGAACACATGTAGTTCCGATGGTCTGCTCGCTCATATCTAGCTCCCTTGCCTGGGTTACGTTTTATTCGGTTCACGATACCGCTACCCTGCACCCCTCTCAACCCATCCCCAAGGTAGGTTATGGGACAAATAGTTCAGGGGTATTTATCTCAAGCCTTGGGCATTTGCGCGATAGATAAAAATGAGGCATCCATGAAGCTCTCGATGATTACATACCCCGTCACGGGTACCATAGGCGGGTACACCGTAACCAAGGAGACAACGATGAAGCAAATCGATACGGCCCAGCTCGACATCACCGCCTGTCAGGCTCAAGCTGCCGAATACCACGCTCGTGGCTTTAACTGCGCCCAGGCCGTTGCCTGCACGCTCGCACCTGCCGTCGGGCTCGACCCCCAGACCGCCTTTACCCTCACCGAGGGCTTTGGCGCCGGCATGGGTGGCATGACCGAGACCTGCGGCGCCATCACGGGCGCTGTTGCCATCATGGGCTTTGTAATGAGCGACGGCATGGAAAACCCCAAGACCAAAGGCCAGACCTACAAGCTGTCGCGCGAAATCGCCAAGCGTTTTGGCGAGAAGAACACGACGACCGTCTGCGGCACGCTCAAGGGCATCGGATCGGATAAGGGTCCGCTCCGCAGCTGCCCCGGTTGCATCGACGATGCCATCGAGATCGCCTGTGATGTGCTAAAGCAGCTCGCCGAGTAAACGGCAGCAACAGAAAACGACGGCCGGCGCGCTTGGGATTCATCCAAAAGCACGCCGGCCGTCGCCGTTAGAACTCGGCAAATTCGGGAGCGCCGACCTCGATCTCCTCGCGCCCCGCCATAAGCTCACGCATCTTGGCGCAAAATGGCTCCTGCTCCCCCGCCTTAAACACCAAGTGAAGTGTCACGGCATCCGCGTAATCGGTATCCAAAACCTTGGCACCCGAATCCTGCGCCAAACGAAGCACCTGCTCGTATTGCGGATAGGCCACATACACGTCAACGGGCACAACACTTGTCATCTCGACGATCTGCCCAGCCTCTTGAGCCGCGGCCATCGCCGCCTGCGTCGCCGCGGTATAGGCGCGTACCAAGCCACCGGGCCCCAGCAGTGTGCCGCCAAAATAGCGCGTCACCACGCAGCAAACATTTTTGAGCCCCGCGCCGCGCAGCACCTCGAGCGTCGGCATACCGCTCGTGCGGCTCGGCTCTCCATCATCGCTCTGGCGCTCGCGTCCATCGACCAAAATCCACGCGGGCACATTATGCCGAGCGTCGTAATGACGCTTGCGAACCATCTCGATAAAGGCATTCGCCTCATCCT
>CAVKNR010000151.1:0-3631 GCA_963657575.1 Sodaliphilus sp. | reverse complement strand
GGCTCTACGCTCGTTCGCCTGGGCAGGGTAGTATTTAGCCCGGAGTTTGCAGTAAAATAAGGCTCTGAAGTGCGCACTGATTATCAGAGCGCCTGCACTAAACCGCGAGAGGACACAACCATGGGCTTCCTTGACGAGATTAAAAATAAGATGCACCTGGGCGGCCAGCAGGGTTACGACCAGGGTTATGGTCAGGACGACGACTACGGCTACGATGACGGCTATGACGACGGCTACCAGAACAACGGTTACAGCGGTGCCTCGGGCGAGGGCTTCTACACCCAGGATGAGCCGAGCAACGGCCTGTTGGGTCAGACGCGCCGCGGCGAGGCCGAGTCGGTGGCCGTGTACACGCGCTCCGGTCAGCTGGTCGGCGACGATTCTCGCCACGCTACGACCTACAACCCGCCATCGCGCTCGCAGGAGACGGTTGCGGGCGGTTATCGTCCCGGTGCCTACGATACGCCGTCGAGCTACGCCGAGAGCACGCGTGCCCGCGCTGCTGCCCCCGCACCCGCTCCCTCACCGAGCGATGCCTCGGCGTATGCGAGCAACATCATCAATGCTACGCCGCAGCTGCCGGCTTATGTCCTGCGCCCCGAGAGCTATGACGACGTGGAGACCGTCGTGCGCCGCGTGCGCACCAAGCAGCCTGTCGCGCTGATTTTTGTGGGCGTTCGTACCGAGGTCGCCAAGCGCGTCCTGGACTTCTCTTACGGCTTTGCCTGCGGCCTGGGTGCCACCGTCAAAGAGGTGGGCGATCGCGTGTTTATGGTGCTGCCCGCCGGTTGCGAGGTCAAGGATTCGGACCTCAAAAAGCTCCGTGCCGACGGCTACCTTAAGTAAAGACAAGACGAGGAGATTCTCATCAACATCTACACCATTGTCCAGCTGGTCAATACGCTGTTCAACTTTTACTCCACGCTCATTGTGGTCTACTGCCTTATGACGTGGATCCCTATGAAACAGGGCGGGTTGCTACAGGATATCGCCGCCGTCCTCGATAGCGTGTGCGGCCCGTGGCTCAATTTGTTCCGCCGGTTTATCCCGCCCATGGGCGGCGTCGATTTTTCACCGGTCGTTGCGATTATTGCGTTGCAGTTGGTGCAGAAGCTGGTTCTGCAACTTCTTATAGGTATACTCATATAAAACTGGCTTAGTAATTCACGTCGGGCGCACGGCGCCAAGGCGAAGATAAAGGAGAACTTGTTATGGCTATTACCCCTGCTGACATTCAGGCTCAGACCTTCTCTGAGGCCAAGCGCGGCTACGATCCCGCCGAGGTCGACGTCTTCCTGGAGACCCTGTCCTCTGAGGTCGACGCCATGCTCGCCAAGATCGTCGATCTTAAGGGTCGTCTGACCGCCACCGAGCAGCAGCTCGCCGACACGCAGGCCCAGCTTGCTCAGGCTCAGGACGCTGCCGCACAGGCCGTTCCCGCCGCCCCTGTGGCCGCTCCTGCACCCGACTTCTCCGCTCAGGAGCGCCAGATTTCCGCTGCCCTGATTGCTGCCCAGCAGACCGCCGAGAGCATCGTCAACGACGCCAACGAGAACGCTGACCGCATCCGCAACGAGGCCGACGCCAAGGCCCGCGAGGTCATCCGCCAGGCCCTGACCGAGAAGCAGGCCGAGCTTGAGGAGATCGACCGTCTTAAGGCTTCCCGTGAGGAGTTTAAGGCCGAGTACCTCAAGCTCATCCAGCACTTCATGGACGATGCTCAGAACTCCTTCCCGTCCGATCTCATGGCTTCCACGCCGGTCGGTTCCGCCGCTTCTCCGGCTGTGACCGTTCCTGCTGCCGAGCCGCTGCCCGTCGCCGAGCCGGTTATCCCCGTTGCCGATCCCTTCGCACCGATCGACAACTTCGCCGCCGACGACCTGGACTAATATCCAGCTATCATGTAGCGCCTAGAAAGGGCCCGCAGCTTGCGGGTCCTTTTTTGTGGCTGTATGCAGCCTGCAAAACAAAACGCCGAGTCCTGCGTTTGAGGGCACAGAAGTCGGCGAACCGGTGAGAGGTCAAAGGTAGATTTAAGGCATGTTCCAAAAATCTACTTGAGGAGGAAGTCGGGGAGGGGAATGGTGCGGGCCTCTCGCTGCTCGGGGTCGGCGATATGGTCGGCAGGATAGCCGCAGACGAGCATGTGATAGGGATAGATGCCCTCGGGCAGGCTGAACTGCTCACAGGCCACCTCGGGCTTAAAATGGCACACCCAGCACGTACCCAGGCCCTGCTCCTCGGCCTCCATCATCATCTGGTCGCAAACGATCGAGGTGTCGATGGCACTGGAGTTCATCTGGTCATACGGGCGCACCCAAGCATCGTCAGTAACGCTGCAGATAAGGAAGATAAGCGGAGCCCCAAAGATAGACCCATCACGAGCAAACCGAGGCTGACAAGCAGCAGCCTTCTCCAGAAGCTCAGGCGTATCCAACACCATCACACGGGTTGGATGGTTATTACAAGCAGAAGGAGCAATACGCCCAGCCTCAACAATGGCATCCACCACAGCCTGCTCCACAGCCCGATCTTCAAACTCACGACAAGAATACCGACCCCGAGCCAGATCCAAATACCCCATAACCAAACCCTCCAAAGTCAGCGAATCAATCCAAAGTAAAACAAAGGGTACCCAAAGCACCACCCAGCCAAACGTTTAAGGCGGTCCCAAAGTTCCCAATCGGGTCCAAAGGCCCCGCCAACAAAAGCCCCATCGCTTTCAAAGTATCAGCCAAAGTTCCCAATGGTGGTACGTAAGGCGAAGGGCCGGCACCTGTTTACTTTCGAACGACTCTGCCATGCAGCCGGAGTGAGAAAGCAAACAGGTGCCGGCCCTTCGCCGCCGGGACACGTACCCCCAATTAACTGTTCTTCATGACAATCGAATCCACAACATCGGCCACATTCTCACAGCAGTCAGCGCAGTACTCCAGGAAGGCGTAGACGTCACGCCAAGCGATGACCTCGAGCGGATCCTTGCCGTTGACATGCAGGTTGCGCATAGCGTTGATGTAGAGCTCGTCGGCCTCGGACTCGATCGTGTTGATCTGGATGACGAGTTCGCGCAGGGTCTTGGACTTGCGGTAGTTGGGAAGCTCGACCATCAGGTCCTTCATGGCGCGGCAGGCGTCGGTCACCTTGTGGGCGATCACGATGGCATCGGGATGGATGCTCTGGATGTTGGTGAAGTAGACGCGCTGCACGACGCCCTCGATACGGTCGAGCACGGTGTCGAGCGAGCAGCTCATCAGGTCCAGGTCCTCGCGCTCAAGCGGGGTGATAAAGGCCGTGAGCAGGGCGTCCTCAAGCTCATGGTGCTTCTTGTCGGCCGCATGCTCAATCGCGTGCATCTTGTCGAGCATATCGTGAATCTTCGCGGGATCGAAGTTCTCAAAAATCTTGGTGAGCAGCTCGGCAGCCTGTACGGCAAGATCGGCGCAGGCGACGTAGTTGTCAAAGTAGAACGAATCGGGTTTCTTTGCCATGGGTGGGTCCTTTCGAGGCGAAGACGGGTGGGCGAAGTGTTGCGGTCCAGATGGACGCTCGGTTTGACTAGATGAACATCATGAACAGCTTGGCCATGACAAAGCTGATGAGTCCGCAGGCAGGGAAGGTGAAGAACCAGGTG
>CAVKNR010000150.1:0-3695 GCA_963657575.1 Sodaliphilus sp. | reverse complement strand
ATCCGCCGCAGGTCCGCTCACGGTCATCGTCATGCCATCGGGCATGGTCTTGACCGTGATGATTGCCGAGCGAATACCTGTTTCGGTCGTGGATCCATTCTTAACGGCGGCGATGGCGAATCGATACTCCGTATTGGGCTGCAGCCCATCCCACTTGAGCGAGGTCTGCGTGTTGTCGGCAATCTTCCAGCTATTGACGACCGCATCCGCCGCATTGCTCTGCAGCATGCCCACGCCGTAGCTAAAGCCACTCTTGTTTGCGAGTACATCGTCCCAGCTAAACGTAACGCTGGTCGAATCGACGGCGTTTGCCGTAAAGCCCGTCACGGCCGGCGCGTCGGGCATCTCGACGTCCTTAACGTCATAGCCCACGATCCAGAACTGGTCGGTGTCCTTGGTGCCGAGCTTGTCGCCCGAGTCTGCCTCGAACTTGTCGACATCCACCGCGTTGACGCCCAGACGCCACACAAAACCGTACTTGCCCTGCGCGGCCTCGGGCAGGTTGTCGACGGTGCCGCCGTATTCGGTCGATTCACTCGAGGAGTTACCCGTAGTAAAGCCGGCGTTGGCACCAAAGCACAGGCCGCCAAACAACTCGTGCTTTGCGAGCTTCGCGCCCATGACAACGCTGCCGTTCAGCGTCAAGCCGAGCTCGAGCTCCTGCTCCTTGCCCTCCTCGACTTCGATGGTCTGCTCAATGCTCGCCCCCGACTGCGCGACGGCGCCGTTAAACCCATCGTGCGTGTAGGCGCGCGTTACGCCAGGCTTGCCCAGGCCAAAGGAATCCCCAACGGGAGTCTCGCCGTTGAGCGTCGTTTGATAGGTTCCGGGTTCTCCCGACCGGTTGGTCAAAAAGTAGCTGAGCGGCGTCATATTGTGCTGTTTGGCAATGCGGTCATAGGCCTCGACATTAACGACCGAGGTCTGCGCGCCGAGCGACACGGGCGCCGCCATCACGCCCTTACCACCAGTTTCCTCATTTTCGATCTCATACTCGTAATAGACCATCGGAATCGTGTAGAGCACGGTCTTGTCACCCTCGCCAGCATGCGACTCATAGCTTACGCTTGCGCTGACCGTGCGCTCACTCCGGTAGTCATAGCATCCCTCGGCGGCAAAATCGACTGAAGCATTCATCGCGACCTGGGGCGGACCGGTCTGCACCTCGACGGCAACGCCCAACTCGGCGCCAATGGTATAGCCCTGGGATGTCCCCGTGCCCTTTTCCTCTCCGTATGACGTGCCGCCCAACACCAGATAGCCGTATGCCTGCTCCAGATCCTCAACATAGGGCGCATCCTGCAGCACGGCAAGCACGCGCGGGTTGGTATAGACCTTGTAGCGGTCCTTGTACGTGATCTTGACGCTGTCGTTGTCGACATCGGGCAGCGCGAGCGAGATAAATGTGCCGTAGGTAGTGCCGCGACGGTTGCTCTCGTTAATCACCTGCTCCTCGCCGCGGCGCACCTTTCCGTTCTCGTCGAGCGAAAAATGCGAGGCGGTCATCCAATAGTAGTCATCGTTCTTGCGCAGGTCCTCGTCGCGGTGCTTGCCCACCACGGCGATAAAGCTCTCGTTATAGCGGTCCGAACCCGAGACGCTGCCCGCCTTGACGTCGCTGATCCACACCTGCTCTATACCCTTGTGGTCATGCTTGTTGCTGCTGTTGTATTGCTGACCGCTCATGCTCATGGTTCCGACCATGGACCCCAAGCCCTGAGCCCCGCTCTGTGCCGTGTTGCAGGCAAAGTCGCGGAACACATCGCCGCCCACGAGCACCTCGTCGACCGCCAGCTGCTCGGACAGGCCGTCAAGGTTGGCAGTGGCAAGGGCAATAGGCGCCAAGGTGCACGGATAGCGCTTATCCTGAGCGCTATCCTTCCATGCGCTGTTGGGCACATGCATCAGCCCATAGGAGGCGAGGAGCCCGTCTCTGTATTCCTTACAATCGGAAAGCTTGAACTCGCCAGACTCCGAGTCAAAATACGCGTAGCGGTACAGCGCGCCGTACAGCCCCTTGCTGCCGTCAGAAGCGCCGTAATCAAAAGCGCTGCGTTGCCAGTCATAGCCCGCAAGAATAAGGCCCGTGACGGTTTCACCCGTCTTCTTTCCTTCTTCATCGTAGGCGGCAAACGTGCCGAACGTCGCATTCGCAGCGACCATGGTCTTGCCGTTCGCGGAGAGGGAGATTGCGCCCGCGTCGCCCAGAGCATCGACATGGACGAGCGCACCCTTGGATGCGTCCCACGAAAACAGCTCGCAATGCGTCGACTTATCAATATTCTTCTTGCCGTAGGGTGCCGAGACCACGATGGCGAGGTCATCGCAAAAATCGCGATCGAGGTCGCCGGCCGCTAGCGAAACGACAGGAGCTGACTGAAGCTGCGTCCAGGAGTCGTTCCCGCCTTTGTTGTGCGTGGTGTAGTCCGCGGCGTTACCGGCATCGATCTTGACGACGCTTTGCTTCCAGTTGCCGCCCTCCAAGTCATACATGTCGACTACAGCCTTGCGCACGCCGTTCTCGTCGACATAGCAGCCCGCGTAGACAAAAAGCTCGTCGACGCCGTCGCCATCGACATCGCCCGCCTCGACATCAAAGACGGCGTCGTGCTCTTGCAGGTAACCGGCATCCAGGTACTTAAAACGGCCTTCGTACATCATATTAGTGTTGACCGTCACCGGCAGGTGTGTGTCGAGAGTGCGCGTACGCCCGTTGCTAAACGAGTAGAGGACCAGCTCAACCTTTCCGGCGTATGACTTGCCGTCAATCGTCGTGGAGGAACTGTCGCCGTAGGCACGGAGCTCGGCAACGCGGCTCTTTTTGCCCGTGCTGGCGTCGCTGCAGAACTCAACACTCGTGGCGTGAATGCCCGAGAAACCGTTGTTGTCGTTGGCGAGTACTGTTGAGGACTCATTGTTGCTTAGGTACGACCAGGTGCCGCCACCGTAGTCGCTATGCTTGTAGAGATCGCTGTTCGTATCGAAGTTGTTGACGTTTTGCCAGAACTTTGCGGCGCCCCACACACTTCCATAGCCATCGAAGAGTTTGCTGCTGCCGCCAATGTCACCGCGCTCGACGTTCTCGAGCTTGTCGCGCAGAGTGTAGCGATTGCCATGGCTACCGTTAGCTGCCATATAGACCTCGCTGCGCGTGGCAAACGTCGTGGGGGTATCAGTGGAATAGGGGCCAACGGTATCGGCCGGAATGTCCTCGCTCGTGCCCAGACCCAGGGCTTGATAATCCTGCTCGGTCATATCGGTGATTGCGGGCGCGTCTGCCGCCTGGGCAACCTGGGGCGTGGCCGTGAAGCAGGCGACGCTCGTGGCGACCAACGCAGCAAGCGCCGCCGTCCCAACAAGCGGGATTTTCGACAGCCTACGGATACGGGGGTGTGGAACGTACATGAGGGACCTCGCTTTATTCGAGTGGAGTGGACTCATTTTTGCAAATGATACATCCGATGCCCGATATCACGTGTCTCATTTTCGCCAACGGCGTGTCTCATTTTTGAGAATCCGAGATGCCGCGGAAATCTTATCCCAGCTCAAAGGCCATTTCTGGGATGTATTTTCCGTCGAGTGCCTCATCGGGAAACTGCATCCCATTTCAAGCGTCGATTCTGGGACGCATTTTCCCCTTAGACCCTCAACCGGAAACCGCATCCCACTTTGAGCGCAAATTCCGGGATGCATTT
>CAVKNR010000149.1:0-3706 GCA_963657575.1 Sodaliphilus sp. | reverse complement strand
ATGTCGTGTAGGAAATACGTAGACAAAAAGGAGGTTATGTGATGGTAAGTATTGTTCTTGCTAGCCACGGGGACTTGGCAGCTGGAATCAAGCAGACGGGCTCGATGGTCTTTGGCGATCAGCCGTCTGTAGCCGTGGTCTCGCTCGAGCCGAGCATGGGACCCGACGACTTCCGTGCCAAGGTCGAGGAAGCAGTCGCTTCCTTCGAGGACCAGGAGCAGGTGCTCTTCCTCGTTGATCTGTGGGGCGGCACGCCGTTCAACCAGATCAGCGGACTCATCGAGGGCCACGATTCCTGGGCTATCGTCACCGGTGTCAACCTGCCTATGCTCATCGAGGCATATTCGCAGCGCTTTGACGCAAAGAACACTGCACATGCGATCGCAAAACATCTCGTGACTGAGGCTAAGGCTGGCGTGCGCGTCAAGCCCGAGTCTCTGGAGCCCGAGGAGAAGAAGCCGGCTACGGCCGCCGCTGCTCCTGCAGGCGCCATTCCTCCGGGAACGGTCATCGGCGACGGGCACATCAAGATTGCCCACGTCCGTATCGACACCCGTCTGCTGCATGGTCAGGTGGCCACCACGTGGACCAAGCAGATCAACCCCAACCGCATCATCGTGGTTTCCGACGGCGTTGCTCACGACGAGCTCCGCAAGACCATGATCGAGCAGGCTGCCCCTCCGGGAGTCCATGCCAACGTCGTGCCCATCAAGAAGATGGCCGAGGTCGTCAAGGACACGCGCTTTGGTGACACCAAGGCCATGCTGCTCTTCGAGAACCCGCAGGATCTGCTCAAGGCCATCGAGGCCGGCGTCGACATCAAGGAAGTCAACATCGGCTCCATGGCTCACTCCAAGGGCAAGGTCGTCGTCACCAACGCCGTCGCTATGGGCGATGACGATGTCAAGACTCTCGAGGCCCTCAAGGCCAAGGGCGTCAAGTTCGAGGTCCGCAAGGTTCCTTCGGATTCCTCCGAGGATCTCGACGCCATGTTGAAGAAAGCTAAGGCCGAACTGGCCGCTCAAGCATAGTAAAGGAGGGTCCGATACATGTCTGCAATCACTATTCTGCTTGTTGCGATTGTCGCGTTGCTTGCCGGTATGGAAGGCATTCTGGATGAGTTCCAGTTCCATCAGCCGCTCGTGGCATGCACGCTTATCGGTCTCGTAACCGGTCACCTTCAGGAGGGCATCCTCCTGGGCGGTTCGCTCCAGATGATGGCCCTTGGCTGGGCTAACGTCGGCGCCGCTGTCGCGCCTGACGCCGCTCTGGCCTCGGTCGCTTCTTCGATCATCATGGTGCTCGCCCTCAACGGTGGCGCCACCGATTCGGCCAAGGCCGTTACCACCGCTATCGCCGTCGCCGTCCCGCTGTCGGTCGCTGGTCTGTTCCTGACCATGATCTGCCGTACCATTGCTACCGCTATCGCTCACGCCATGGACGGTTGCGCCGAGAAGGGCGACTTCTCCGGCATCGAGCGCTGGCAGTATGCTGCCATCCTCATGCAGGGCCTTCGTATCGCCATCCCGGCAGTGCTTCTGTGCGTCATCCCGGCCGAGGCCGTTACCAACGCGCTTAACGCTATGCCCGACTGGCTGTCCGGCGGCATGGCTGTCGGCGGCGGCATGGTCGCTTCCGTCGGTTACGCCATGGTCATCAACATGATGGCCACCAAGGAGACCTGGCCGTTCTTCGTCCTCGGCTTTGTCCTTGCTGCCATCCCTCAGCTCACGCTGATCGCCCTTGGTCTCATCGGCATCTCCCTTGCCCTCATCTACCTTGGCCTTAAGGATCTGGCCAAGCAGGGCGGCGGCATGGGCGGCGGCTCCGGTGACCCGCTCGGCGACATTCTGAACGATTACGAGTAGGAGGGGAGTGATACATATGGCAGAGAACAAGATTCAGCTCACCAAGGCTGACCGCAAGAAGGTTTGCTTCCGTCATCAGTTCCTTCAGGGCTCGTGGAACTACGAGCGTATGCAGAACGGCGGCTGGTGCTTCGCAATGATCCCTGCGATCAAGAAGCTCTACACCAGCAAGGATGACCAGATTGCCGCTCTTAAGCGCCACCTGGAGTTCTATAACACCCACCCCTATGTTTCCGCCCCCGTCATTGGCGTTACCCTCGCCCTCGAGGAGGAGCGCGCCAACGGTGCCCCGATTGACGACGTCGCCATTCAGGGCGTCAAGGTCGGTATGATGGGCCCGCTCGCCGGCGTCGGCGACCCCGTCTTCTGGTTCACCCTTCGCCCGATTCTGGGCGCTCTGGGCGCTTCCCTGGCCATGTCCGGCAGCATCGTCGGTCCGCTGCTGTTCTTCTTCGCGTGGAACATCATTCGTTACGCTTTCCTGTGGTACACGCAGGAGTTTGGCTACAAGGTCGGCTCCTCCATCGCCAAGGACCTCTCCGGTGGTCTGATGGGCAAGGTCACCGAGGGCGCTTCCATCCTGGGTATGTTCATCATCGGCGCCCTGGTCGAGCGCTGGGTGTCCATTTCCTTCACCCCGATCGTCTCCACGGTCAAGCAGTCTGCTGGCGCCTTTATCGACTGGGCTAGCCTGCCCTCCGGTTCCGAGGGTATCAAGGAAGCGCTGACGATGTACAACTCCGTCGGTGCTACCGCCCTAGATCAGATGAAGGTCACCACGCTTCAGGCCAACCTCGATCAGCTCATCCCCGGCCTTGCCGCCGTGTGCCTGACCCTGCTGGTCTGCAAGCTCCTCAAGAAGAAGGTCAGCCCGATCGTCATCATCCTGGCTCTCTTCGCCGTCGGCATCATCGGTCGCTTCTGCGGCTTCATGTAAGCACGCTTCGGCTTAAGACCGAGAATTGTTAGGCAAGGGCTTTTGAGCCATTGAAACGGACCGCACCCGGTGGGTACACTGGATGCGGTCCGATTGTTTTTATTGGAGGGCGAGGCGCGTATGGCGCAATCTCAGAACAGCACGGTCGATCTGGCAACGCCGGCAACCTGCCTGATGGGGCTTACCAGCCACGGTAACGTGATGGTGGGCAATAAGGCGTTCGAGTATTACAACGAGCGCAATCCCGAGGATTATATTCAAATCCCGTGGGACGAGGTCGACTATATTGCCGCCGAGGTTTTGCGCGGCACCAAGAAGATTACGCGTTTTGCCATCTTCACCAAGGACAACGGTCACTTTACGTTTTCGACGCGCGACGACAAAGAGACGCTTCGTGCTGTCCGCAAGTACGTCGACGAGGATAAGCTCGTGCGTTCGCCCGACTTTATCGATGTGACGGCCAAGGGCGCCAAGAGCATCCCCTCCGTTATCAAAAACCTCTTCCACAAAGGTAACTAGTCATTAAAGAGCGCCCCCCAAGTGGGACGCAGTTTCCCATGGGGCTCGATCGGGAAAGTGCATCCCAGTTCGAGCGCCGATTCCGGGATGTAGTTTCCGGAACGGGGTCGTTTGGGAAACTGTGTCCCGTTTCGAGCCGAAATTCTGGGACACAGTTTCCAGCGAGGTCCCATTGGGAAAGTTTGACCCAGAATTTGCCTGGATAGTGGGACACACTTTCCGGAGGGCTGTTCCACCGCAACTTCGAAGAGTGGCTATACGCTGTATTACAACGGCGTAAATCTGCTACACTAGTACAACATGCCTCCGTAGCTCAGGGGATAGAGCACCGCTCTCCTAAAGCGGGTGTCGACGGTTCGAATCCGCCCGGGGGCACCAGAAG
>CAVKNR010000148.1:0-3709 GCA_963657575.1 Sodaliphilus sp. | reverse complement strand
GCGTATCAATCGACGGGTTCATGGTAACGGTCAGAATCATATTGAACTCCTGTTTCCGGGGCACGACACGCGCGGCCCCAAACATACGATAGCTCGTTAAAGGATCTCGATCTCAAAGCCGCGGGTGACGGTCTCCCCCGGCTTGGCCACCAGGCAGCCGCGCTTGTGCTCCAGAATATCGTCCTCGTCGGAGCAGGTGGACAGGCCGCCCCACGGTTCCACGGCCACAAAGTCGCCCTCGGGCTTGCTCCACACAATCAGGTACGGCATATCGGGGAACGTCAGGCGCACGCCCTTGTCCTCGGTTTTCTTGGTCAGCGTAACCACGCGGCTCTCGAGCATGTCGAAGATGGTCTCCGCGAAGTCAAAGAGTTCGTGGGTCAGCGGCAGGTCATGGCCAACCATCGGGTTCTTGCTGCGATGCTCAACATCAATCAGGCCCGTCGAGGGAACGGCAGTACAGAGCTCGGCGGCCTCGCGCTGCTCAAAACGGAGCTCGTAGTCGTCATAGGACTCGCCCTCGTCAAGCGGGCACTTAAAGCCAGGGTGACCGCCCACAAAGAACGGCATGTCCTCGGTGCCCTCATTGGTCACCTCGTACGACACGGCCACCTTTTCCGCATCGATCGTGTAACGAGCAACGATCTTAAACGGATACGGGTACTGCTCGAGCAACTCGGCATGGTCGGCAGAGCTTAGGCTCAGCGCGACCATGTTGTCGCCCTGCTCCTCGAGCTTCCACTCCTGTTTGCGAGCAAAGCCGTGACGGGCAAGCTTGACATCGCGGCCGCCCATGGTCATTGCACGACCGTCACGAAGGCCGCCGCAGATCGGGAAACAAATGGGTGCCTGGCCCGACCAGACCGCCGGATCACCCTGCCACAGGTACTCACGGCCGTTGGCCGTAATAGAAGTGAACGATCCGCCAGCCGTGCTCAACGCAATGCGGACAGAGCCGTTATCAAGAACAAACTCCATGGGAATCTTCTCCTTCACATATCATCTCGCACGATCCATTGTGAACGTCGTGCCTTTAGCAGAAAGGTAATGAGGCGGCGCCGCAAACAAAAGAACAATGCACGTCCAGCCCGCTGGGCCAATTGGGCTGATAGCAAACCGGCCCGCGCCCCATCACAGAAACGCGAGCCGTCAACGGACTAGTTAATTACGCCGGATACCCGCTAATCATGGTATTCGCCGCGGTCCCACTTCTCGAGGAACTCGTCAAAGAAGTGCGGGTCAGCCTGAGCCTCGGCGTCGGCCTTATTGCAGGCATCGATCTTGGCGATCAGGGCATCGTGCTCGGGAGTCTTCTCGTAGGGCTCCTCCAGGAAGGCAAGCATGATATCGGCCATCAGGAACTCGCCGGTGATCTTGCCGCCAAAGCCCACGATGTTGGCGTTGAGCTCACGACGGGCATACAGGGCAGAGGTCATGTCGCGGACCAGGGCGCAACGGGCGCCGGGGACCTTGTTGACGGCGTTGGTGATGCCGATGCCGGTGCCGCACAGGGCCACGCCAAAGTCGGCCTTGCCGCTGGCAACAGCCTCGCCCACGGCCTTACCGTAGATGGGATAGTGCGTACGGGTGTGGCTGTAGGTGCCGCAGTCGAGCACCTTGTAGCCAGCCTGCTCCAGGCGGTCGGCCAGATAGATCTTCTCGTCCGTAACGATATGGTCGCAACCGATTGCGATGGTCTTCTTCATCAGAACGTCCTTTCGTCTGAATTCACAAGTTGAGGTAGAAGTTCGAGTTCTCGGTGGCTCTCGTTAGGCCATCTTGTTGAGCATGTCGACACGGATCTGGTGACGGCCGCCGGCGTACTGGGCACGCAGGAACTCGCGGGCGATCTTCTTGGCGACCTCGGTGCCCACAACGCCCGGGCCCATGGTGACCATGCGCGAGCCGTTGTGCTCGCGGGTCATGTAGGCGGAACGCTCGTCGGAAATGTTGGCGACGACCATGCCCTTGATCTTGACGGCGGCCATATAGGAGCCGACGCCGTACTTATCGAATGCGAAGCCCTGGGAATCCTTGTGCTCCAGCAAGTCCTTGGCAACGGCGGTCGCGGAATCGACAAAGTCCGCGGCAGGGGTCTCGGAATAGTCAACGACCTCGTGACCGTCGGCGATGAGCATCTCCTTGATGGACTCCTTCATCGACATACCGTCGGCATCGGAAGCGATTACAACCCTCATGACATCCTCCTTGAGAGATACGCAGGTGCGTAGTTTCTGTTTGGAAGTGTTGAATCGCGTTCAGGTCCGGGCATCTGAATGTGCGGTTCTTCACTGTTCATGTTTATTTGAACACATTCGAACATAAACTGCAACAACTATTTGTTTATCTTTGTTCTTTTTTGAACAAATACCGTTTACGGATGATTGCTGGCCGTTTGGGCCCGGCACGGACGTAGCGACCATGTGTTCAACAAACAAAAGGGGCGGCCGAGAACGTGTCTCGGCCGCCCTTCAGCGGTGTGCCCCGGTATTTGCAGCTGTTTTAGCTACACGGACTGCCCACCCTTCTTGGCATGCTTGGACGGAGCGCTCAGAAAGCGACCCGTCAAATAGTTCGCGGGACCGGAGATATCAATCCCCAGCAGTGTGTGCCCCAGCCACAAAAACGCTGCGAGCACCAGCAATGGGATCACGCATGAGGTCACGATCATCACGATAACGCCTTCGATCAGATCGGTCACTTGCTGCACAATTTCATCGGTCATCTGCTTGGCGCCGCTGGTCACCGACGTAACGAGACCCGAGGCGCCGTCGGCAAGCTGCTCAAGCACATTCTTGGACTCTGTGGACTCGGTCTTTTTCTTGCTTGCTTTGGAGCTGTCGCCATCTGCCGCACCCGCAGCGTCGGCCGCCTTTTGCTCGGCCGCCTCGATGCTCACTCGATACGTTTCGTCGACCTTTTGCGACACCCATACGCTTGCAGGCACCAAGGCCATTCCGATCATGGCGACCACCAGCACGCGCGTCGCCACACGGCGCAGGACGGCGCTCGTACTCCAGCGTCCGTGAATACCAAGCGACACTGCAAAGAGCACCAGCGCAAACGGGATCAGGATGCCCAAGCCAACCGACCACAAAATCGTGAGCAAATATTTCTCTAGGTAGAGCACGGCAAGCACGATACCAAGGTTGCCTGAAAGCTGTGCGAGCTGCTCGGCAACCGGCGTTCCCGTATCACCCGGCAGCGCAGTGATACCCGCAGATAGGGCGACGCACGAGGTCGTGAGCGCCAAAACATTGCCCTTCTTTTGATCGATGACCTCGATGGTGGAGTCCCAGGTCTTGGTATCGGCAAAATGCGGACGAGCTACAAAGCCCGACAACAGCGCTAGTACCACGAGCGCAACGATAAAGCCAATCTGCAGTTTTTTGTTTGCGCACACGACATCGGACAGACTGGGCTGCAGCTCGGTTACCGTCGTGTGCTCGGTTATCTGGACAGGACGCCCATGAGCCATCTCGTGCGCGTCTCTTTTTTGTATTGACCCGTTATCCGGCATTTGGATACCTCCTCAGTCCGGCGTTTAATGCGAAAGGAAGTATACCCACCGAGCAAAAATCGAACGGGAGGACGAACGGAGCGCACCAAGACTGTCCCCAACGACTAGTCGTTTAAGAACGTCCCCAATGACTGTCTCGGGATGAGTTGCGGTGGAATAGGGATTGTTTTGCGCCCGCCGGCCCCTATT
>CAVKNR010000147.1:0-3733 GCA_963657575.1 Sodaliphilus sp. | reverse complement strand
ACGTATTCCTCGTTGGATTCGGCGGTGAGCGCCGTCAGCATGCGCTGGGCATCCCAGTTGGCCGGATCGAGCGCGGCCGCCTCGCGGAGCATGTTCTCGGCTGCGGCTTCTTCTTGCTCTGCCTGGGCGTCGTCGGGGATAAAGGGGATGCGGTAGTCGACAGCCTCGACGACCTTGGCGATCAGATGCCCAGCTCGGTCGCGATCGTGCACGATGAGTGGCGCGGGGTTGCGGGTGAATTGCTCCATCAGACGCTCGACGGCGGGGCCGTCGGTGAGTGGGATATTGTCGCGGCGCAAGGCCTCAAGAACGAGGCGATGGCAATCCTCTTGAATGGGATCGAATGCCATGGGGCCTCCTTTGCTGCGGTTAGGGTTCAAATATCTCTATATAAGGTTCTAGTTTACCCGCATGTGGCACACCGGGGGTGCCGCACTTGGACTTGCACCTTTGCACCACGAAGACGGATGTCGCACAAATGTCGACACCTCGGTTGCGCGGGCGGTATCACAGTGCCGTAAACGGTCGATTTTTGGCGGCGAACGGGGAACATTTTTGAGGGGCACAGCCCTGCCCGGGATATGTGGTCAACCCTGATAAAACGTTTGCCCAGCTTGGGAGTATGAATGCCCCACAAGGGTCTTCAGGGATAGAAAAAACGTTTCATCATTATCGGCTTTAGGTGAATAACTGACCAACCAGAACGGTAAAATAGTGTTTGTCTGAGCGTTGAGACGTTTAGACATCGCGCATTGTCATCGCCGGCAACGCGCAAAATGGTCCTAACGGAGCCAATCGGGTGCTCCGTTATATACGCAAGTCTAAGAGGGGCTTGTTTAGGAGGCACAGTATGGGACGTTTTACCAATCCTCGCGATCTGTACTTTGGTGAGGGCGCTCGCCACGAGGTGAAGAACCTCAAGGGCAAGAAGGCCATCATCGTTTCTGGCGGCAGCTCTATGCGCCGCGGCGGGTTCCTGCAGGACGTTGAGGCCGACCTTAAGGAAGGCGGTTTCGAGGTCAAGCTGTTCGAGGGCGTCGAGTCCGACCCGTCCATCGAGACGGTCATGAAGGGCGCCGAGGCCATGCGCGAGTTCGAGCCCGACTGGATTATCGCCATCGGCGGCGGCTCGCCCATCGATGCCGCTAAGGCCATGTGGGTCTTCTACGAGTATCCCGAGGAGTCCTTCGATAACATCATCCAGCCGTTCAGCTTCCCCGAGCTGCGTCAGAAGGCTCACTTCTGCGCCATCTCCTCTACCTCCGGCACCGCCACCGAGGTCACTGCCTTCTCCGTCATCACCGACTACGCCAAGGGCATCAAGTACCCGCTGGCCGACTTCAACATCACTCCTGATGTCGCCATCGTCGACCCTGAGCTCACCTACACCATGCCCGCCAAGCTGTGCGCTCATACCGGCATGGACGCTCTGACCCACTGCATGGAGGCCTACGTTTCCACCTGCGCCTCTATGTTCACCGACGCCAACGCTCTGCACGGCATCCGCGAGATCGTCGAGTGGCTGCCCAAGTCCTATGCTGGCGACCATGAGGCCCGTCAGCACATGCACGAGGCTCAGTGCATCGCCGGTATCGCCTTCTCCTCGGGCCTGCTCGGCATCGTTCACTCCATGGCTCACAAGACCGGTGCAGCCTTTGAGAACGGTCACATCATCCACGGTGCTGCTAACGCCATGTACCTGGGCAAGGTCATCCAGTGGAACTCCAAGGACCCGCGTGCTGCCGAGCGTTATGCATACGTGGCCAAGGAGATCCTGCACCTTCCCGGCGAGACCAACGAGGAGCTCATCGCTGCGCTCGTCCAGAAGATCCGCGACCTCAACGACCAGCTCAACATTCCGCAGTCCATCAAGGATTACGCGAATGGTGGCGTGAAGGTCGACGCCGAGAACCCGCAGATGGTTTCCGAGGAGGAGTTCCTCGCCAAGCTGCCCGAGATCGCCGCGAACGCCGAGCAGGACGCCTGCACGCCGGAGAACCCGCGTGAGACCAAGGCTGCCGACTTCGAGAAGATCCTCAAGGCCTGCTACTACGACACCGACATCGATTTCTAATCGACTCTTGTTATCGTAACGAGGGGCTCCGCACGTATCCGTACGGAGCCCCTTTCTTTTTTCTTTTAGAGAATGGGATAGTTATGGCTGCAATTTTCAATAGCCCCAGCAAGTACATCCAGGGTCCGGACGAGCTCGCCAAGCTCGGCTCCTATGTCGAGCCGCTCGGCGCTAAGGCCCTCGTCATCGTGACGCCTTCGGGCAAGAAGCGCGTCGGTGCCAAGATCGAGGGCGGCTTTGCCGAGGCTAAGGCCGAGCTGCTGTTTGAGGACTTTAACGGCGAGTGCTCCAGGGGCGAGGTCAATCGCCTGGTTGCGCTCGCCCGCGACAACGGTTGCGACATCATCGTCGGCGTCGGTGGCGGCAAGATCCTCGACACCGCGAAGGCCGTTGCCTATTACCTGGAATCCCCGGTTATCATTTGCCCCACCATTGCTTCGACCGACGCCCCGTGCTCGGCGCTTTCGGTTCTTTATACCGATGACGGCCAGTTCGACAAGTACCTCTTCCTTAAGGCAAACCCCAACATTGTCCTGATGGATACGACGGTTATCGCGGCGAGCCCGGTGCGCCTGACGGTTTCCGGTATGGGCGATGCGCTCGCAACCTACTTTGAGGCCCAGGCGACGCATGATGCCGACGGTGGTACTTGTGCCGGCGGCAAAGGCGGAATGGCCGGCCTGGCGCTCGCCAAGCTCTGCTACGAGACGCTTATGGCCGATGGCGTCAAGGCCAAGGTTGCGCTGGAGAAGGGTGCGCTCACGCCTGCCGTCGAGCACATCATTGAGGCCAACACGCTGCTTTCGGGCATTGGCTTTGAGAGCTCGGGCCTCGCTGCTGCTCATGCCATCCACAATGGCCTGACGATGCTGCCCGAGTGCCACAGCATGTATCACGGCGAGAAGGTCGCCTTTGGCACTATCGTTCAGCTGGTACTCGAGGATGCCCCGACCGAGAAGCTCGAGGAAGTCTTGGGCTTCTGCATTGAGCTGGGCCTGCCGGTCACGATGAAGGAGCTTGGCGTTGCCGAGGTTACGCGCGAGCAGGCCATGGTCGTTGCCGAGGCCGCTTGCGCGCCCGAGGACACCATGTGCAACATGCCCTTTGAGGTGACGCCCGAGATGGTCGCAAACGCCATCCTGGGTGCCGACGCGCTGGGCCACTACTATCTCATGGATGAGTAAATCAAGCTAAGGAAGGGGCAAAGCCAGCAGATGGCTTTGTCCCTTTTTGCTATGGTGCAAAGGGGTCAGGTTGCTTTGTACCAACTGTTGTTGATGAAAGGGCGGATTCTCGTATGGCGCTTCCCATGGTTTATGGCGGTCCCGGTCGGTATGTTCAGGGGCCGGGTGAGCTTTCGCGCCAGGGCAGGTATTTGTCATGGTTGGGCTGCGCTGCCTATGTCTTGTTTGACCAGGGCACCGAGGATCGGCTGTGTAGGCAGATCGTCGATGGATTTCTGGACGAAGATCTAAGCGAGCCATTCTTTAAGATCTATAACGGTCCGTGTACGGAAGAGGCCGTTGTCGAAATGGCTAAGGAAGCCCAGGCCGAGTATTGCGACATGGTGGTGGGTATTGGCGGCGGCAAGATGCTCGATATCGCCAAGGCCGTTGCGTTTTATGCCGAGTTGCCGTTGTGCGTATGCCCCACGGCGGC
>CAVKNR010000146.1:0-3756 GCA_963657575.1 Sodaliphilus sp. | reverse complement strand
TAAGCGCCGCCACCAAGACCGAGCCCGAGGTGATGACGTCGTTTTTGGAGTCCTGCGCCGTGGCGATGAGCGTTTCGGAATCGATGCGGTTACCCAGTGCGCGGTTGAACGCGGCCATCCAGAATTTGACGAGCATGGACGTAGCCAGTGCCGCAAGGGAAATAAACGTGTAAGCGGTGGGCGAGGGCTTGATGATCTTGGTGACCGACTCGAGAATCAGGTTGATGCCGACGGCGCAAACCAGGACGGCGACGAACAGGCCGGCTAGGTACTCGTAGCGGCCGTGACCATAGGGGTGGCCTTCGTCTGCCGGGCGGCTGGCAAGGCGGAAACCGAGCAGGCTCACAATGTTGCTCGAGGCATCGGAGAGGTTGTTGAAAGCGTCGGCGATGAGGGAGACGGAGCCGGCGAGCAGACCCGCGATGCCCTTGGCCAGGCACAGGGTGATGTTGAGGCCAATGCAGACGAGGCTTGCGGAAAAGCCCGCGTTGGTGCGGCAAGATGCATCGACCGGCTCGCTCTCGCTGCCGGGAACAAGCGTATGTACCAGCCGATTTACAAATAGCATAGCGGTCGTCCTCACAATCATGTTTAAGGGGATAGTGTAGCTCGCACGGGGGCGCCGTGCGCCGATGCTCAGAAAATGCAGCAATAGTCTGCCGGTGCTAACGAGCGAGCCTTCTCGTCTGCCTGGGTGGTCCATTTTGGGCCACATGGGTATGGGCATGTGCCTGCTTGCTCGACATACTTAATGTCGACAGCCCCTGTGCAAAGGAGGACGTTTCCATGGACGAGATGTTTGCCATTAAATGTCAAAACTGCGGCGGCCCTATGTACTCGCACCAGGCTAAGCGCAGCTTTGAGTGCGCCTATTGCGGCACGGTGGTTCCGTGGCAGGCGGACGCCGGAGAGCCCAAGAGCGCTTTGGGTATTCGCCATACGCCGTTGACGGTGGTGGATGGACTGCTCAAACTCACGCATGTGTCGCAACTCGAGCGCCCGCAGGACCCGGACTGGTATTTCTTCAATGCGCACTGGCGCAATCAGTCGGTCCTGGAACATCTGCTGTGGGAGGATCGCGGCACGGCGCAGGAGTTCCAAGAGGCCACGCATGTGAGCATTCCTTGCCCCTTCTGCGGAGCGTCCTTTGAGGGCGAGTCAACGCAGCGTGTGTTTGAGTGCCCGTCCTGCGGCAATAAGATCGGCATTGCGGACCTGCTCAAGCCGGGGACGTTTAGCAAGCGCCTGACCATGGGCGTTGGTGCGGAGTATGTGCCCGAGCAGGGTATTCCCTGCGAAATCTCGCCGCAGCAGCTACGTGCCAACGCGCTGCAGCTGGTGCGCCAGTATCCGGATGCCTTTGCCGGGCACGACGTGGAAGACGCGATCCAAAACGACATGATGCTCTTCTATTTCCCCATGGCGCTGGCGGACTTGCGCATGATGGCGAGCTTCCCGGGCAAGGGCCTGAGCAAGGAGACCTTGGTGTACTACGAGGTGCTCGACTGGGCATACCCCAGGGCAAACTACCTGGACGTTCGCCTCATGGGCATTTTGGAGCCGTGGGACTTTGCCAAGGTCGGTCCGTTCGATCCCGCCATGCAGAAAGGTGACTTTCGCGTTGTCTCAGTCGATGCGTCTACCAAGGACCAGGTGGTCATTGATAAGTTGGCGCTCGACGTTGCGGGCAACGACGCCGAGGCTGTACTGGGGCTCAATAAAAAGAGCATTCGCATGTGGGCGCGCAAGGCCCGCAAACATAAGGACGGCCTGGTGATGGTGCCGGTCTACTTTGTCGATCGTCCGGCGACAGACGGCCGCGATGGCGAGCAGGTGCGCATTGCCGTAAACGGCCAGACGGGCCGCGCGGCCGCGGTGGTGTTTAGCGACAAGCGCGAAACGCATATCGTGGCGCCGCTCAGCCCGAGCCTGCATCTGTCCGGTGAGAGCACCGTGCACGCCACGCCCGTCGAGGTCAAATACGTTAAATCGCCCTTCCTGTACCAGATCGTGCGCCGTGGAGGCGGCGAGCAACCGCGCCAGGTTGCAGCCGCCGTCGAGGGTTCCTACCGAGAGGAGAAGCCCAAACGCCGCGGTCTTCTGGGCGCGCTATTTGGGAAGTAGGGGAGCGGTGTCGGGGTGTCGGGCTGCATCGCAAGGTCATGAGACGAATTTAAAATTGCTGGGAACGTGCTACCATTACCGATAGCCTTAATCTAGCAAGAAGCGGAGGCCAGATTATGGGTTTTGCGGATCAGCAGCTTCAGCTTCAGGTACCGTATTCTCCTGACGACACGTTTAATGCCTTGAAGACAGCTATGGAAAAGCTGCCTAAAGTAAAAGTTGATAGTGCATCGCCCACAACAAGAACAGTTGCAGCTGAGATCGGTATGAGCCTTTGGTCCTGGGGCGAAAATATCAGTATTTCGGTTGTTCCAGTTGAAGGCGGATCTGGCGTTACTGTCAACTCGTCATCTAAGGTCCGGACAAACGTACTAAACGGGGGCAAAAATGCAAAGAATATTGCTGAGATAGTCGATGCCCTATCGAAGGAGCTCGAGCGGTATCCACAGGTTTCATAGACTATTGAGACGCTGGCGGATAGTGGCGATGTAGTTGCAAGACTTGAGAGGCTTGCAACGCTGCGTGATAGTGGAGTACTTACCGAGGAAGAGTTTGCTGCAGAAAAGGCAAAAATCCTTTCGTAATCAGACACGATGGTTGGATTTGCATTCTATTATTGAACTTGTTTATACCAGGCTGAAAACATCGTGTGTAATAAAGGTGCGTAGTAGTCTCGTCTTATACAGCAATAGGGACCTCTTTTGGGCGCCCTGCCTTTGGAGCGTCGGCGAGTCGTGCCTCGATGGAAGCTTTGGACACCATGCGCTTGGTGCCATCCTTCCATGAATCCAACAGTCCAGCATTTATCAGTTGCGATACTCTTGCCGAGCTAACGCCAAGCATGCGCGCGGCATCCGCTGCGGTGACGGCGGGGATATCGTTGAGTTCGCGGCTGACGGCTACGGCGATAATCTTGCCGCCGTGTCGCGGCTCATGTCCGAAGTCCGGCGCAGGCAGGTCGACGCCGCCCATTAGGTGGTCATCGACCATGCATGCGAGAAAATCAGCAGCGCTTTCGACAGCGTCGTTTAGGTCGGAGCCAAACGTTCCTCCTCCGCCCAGCGAGCCACATGGCACGGCATCGACCATGCCGTCCGAATCAAAGAACTCAAATTCCCATACGTAAACCATGTAAGACCTCCTCTAAAAAGCGATGCGAAATGTGATGAGGATGAGCTATCGAAGTCCTGCCTGCCTTAGGATTCTTTTGGCAATTTGATCCTCAATCTCTCGGTGGCGTTTCACGAGCACGAGTTTATCTCCTTTGACGAACTTCTCGTGATTAGTGCCTCCTTTCGAGATGAAGCCGGCTTCTTCGAGGATGCGGATCAATTCGCGTCTCTGCATCGTAGCCTCTTTCAATAACTATATATTAGCACTTCCTAAGGGTTTAAGACTTAAGTCTTAGCTATTACTAACCCTTTGTTTTGTGGTGCCATCTTTGGATAACGGCTTATATTCCTTGTTGTATTAGTTTATTTGCTCGTGCGGACACGATTTTGGTGCTCTGCGCACGACCGCGAAAAGGGTTTGCGGCGACTAAAATGTGACCATAGTGACAGTTTTAGCGAACCCCACGGGAGTGACGCGTATGGACAACAACACGCTGCTGTTCCAGGACAAAGGTTCGGG
>CAVKNR010000145.1:0-3760 GCA_963657575.1 Sodaliphilus sp. | reverse complement strand
ACCGAGAGGGCTCCAGCCAGCCGTTCTCCAGCGCATCCATCGGGTTCGGAGCGAATGCACGCATGGCATCGATCTACGATCCGGAGCTCGCCGAGGATGCTTCGGCCAACGACATGGCACGCGTGAAGTACGCGCTCGAGACGCTGGGCGCACGTTTTGCGACGCACCCGCTGGTTGCCGACAATGGCAACGCCGTGCTGGCACCAGGCTGCACGGCACAGTTCCGCATGAGCTTCGCCATCCCCGAGAGTTGGAGCGACGAAGTGGGCAAACGCGTAACGCTGTATGCGAAAGCGCGTGATCTGGTGGCGCTCGATCCCGTAACGCTCGAGGAAATTCGACCAGGCGCAAACTCGGCGCTGGGTGCCGTACTGCACGAGCTTCATGTGCCCGACGCGACATGCGAACGCTCAGAAGTTCAGGTCGGCGTATGCGACAGCGCGGATACGACAGGACTTCACGACGCCCCGATGACGGTCGACGGCGATGGCGGCACGAGTGGAGGTGGCTCCGGCGGAAGCAGCTCCGGAGGCGGCAGTGGATCTGGCAGCGGCAAGAATCACGGCAATAAAAAGCGCTCCGGAAAAGCGGGCGCGCTTGCGGGCACGGGCGATGTCAACGCTCCCCTTACGGCAGCCGCCGCAGCACTCGCCGCGGCAGGCGCCGGCCTCGTCGCCTACAGCGCCCGCCGCACGGCGCTCGAAACCGACACCGCCAATGAGGCCAATTCGGATGAGCCTCGCTAGCTCCTAGTTACTTTTGTGAGAGACGCCGACTCGGCTTATCGAGCACCAAAAAGGGCTGGCCCCGATAACTCGGAGCCAGCCCTGAGTCGCCTGACATGGGAATCACAGCGTTACTTGAGCTTCAGCGCCTCCATCATGGGCACGGCGGCGTCCCAATCGATCTTCCAGCCAATCGACACGCGGACGGTTTCACCCGTTGCGGGAGCCGTCGCAAACAGCGTATGGCCGTTGTCGGGACCGGTAAAGCGCAGCCACGTTATGCCGTTGTACTTGACCTGGTCGGTTGTTGTCTCCTTGCCTTCGTAGACCTGCTCTAGGCTTGCAACCTCTTCCTCCGGCGAGCGCGGGAAAATGCTGATGTTCAGGCGTCCTCCAGTCTCGTCGTGGAAGAAGTTTGCCTTTTCGCGCTCTTCGTCGGACGAATCCAGCGTGTACCCATCGGCGGCCTCGATGCTGTACGATGCGCAGTCGATGCCCGTTAAATCTGCCTTCTCGCCAGAATCGGCCACGCCGCCGGCCGCCTTGAACTCCTTGGTCTCGCAGTCCGTGGTGTCAAAGTGCATGGCCTCATGATTCTTGGCAGGGGCGTAAGCGTCTACGAACTCGACAGTGATGAGCCCGTAGTACGCCGTCTTGGGCGCCCAGAAGTAAACATACTCAACGGTCTCGCCCGGACCGATATCTGGCCTCTCGGAAAGGTCAATTCCCTTGTGCAGATCATCGGGAGCTTCGCTTGCGACGTAGTCGAGCACAGCCGCCTTGCCGGAAGTAAACAACGGGTCGCCTGCCTCAAGATCGCCCTGAGCAGCATGCACGTTAAAGGAACTGAACGTCCTGTTCTTTGTGTTGTTGTTGGTAATCTTGATGTGCAGGTAAAAGCCGTCCTGCTGCTTGGCA
The DNA here is from genome assembly GCA_963657575.1 of Sodaliphilus sp. Taxonomy (GTDB): domain Bacteria; phylum Actinomycetota; class Coriobacteriia; order Coriobacteriales; family Coriobacteriaceae; genus Collinsella. Next base: position 2,117 of record CAVKNR010000145.1, on the reverse strand, counting down.
TCACCGCGATAGAACGTACCGTGAGCCACCGACTCATAGGTAATGCCTGCCACCTCGACCGTCTGCGACTCATAGGCCTTGGGCTTTTCCTGCACAGGCGCGCTGCCGCCCGAACCGCCAGGCGAGCCGCTCGGAGCACTACCGCCACAGCCGGCCACTGTACACGCCAGCACGGCCGAAAGCGTCACGGTGGGAATTCCTAACAGCAGTTTCTTTGTCATGGGCCTCATCATTCTCACCGCTCCTTTCGGCTTGCAGCTCATCCATTGCCCAAGGCCTTCGTCGTCCCGTGGCATCGGCTTCCACTATGAGCGTATGACGAAACACGGCGCCGGCGAAGTGACCCGTGGCCCAAATAACGACCCACCAGCGTTCCTTATGGGCCAAAAGAACTCGCACATGCACGCCCCCGGCCCATAAAACGAGACGTCTGTCCCAATGTTCGATTCGATCCAACAATCCGCACGACACGTTTTCGACAACGTATCCAACCGCAAACGCAGCAAGACGCATTCGGCCGCCTTCAAATTTACTCGGGCAGAACCGACTCGGTTTTGTCCGAGTAAACTCGAGCATAAACTGATCCATGCGATACAATTAACTCGGACAAAACCGAGTCGGAAGGAACCGAGTAAGTGGAATTTATTGGCAGGGAGCGTGAGCTCGCCCGTATTAAGAAAACGCTCAAAGCACCCGAGCAGCGCAATGTTCTCATTTACGGCAGGCGTCGCGTCGGAAAAAGTGAGCTCATCAAGCAGGCGCTAACCGATTTGTCGGACGTCGCAACGGTCTATTACGAGTGCCGCCAAACCTCCGAGGCAGACAACCTCGAGAGTCTGTCCGTCCTTGTTGCTGAAGCGCTGAGCTTTCCTCCGCTCGCCTTCACAGGCATCCGCGAGCTCATCGAATTTCTGTTTGCCCAAGCTAAAGACAAGAACATTACCCTCGTTCTCGACGAATACCCCTACTTGAGAGATGCGGTTAAAGGCTTAGACAGCATTCTTCAGACCTCAATCGACGCCCACAGGGAAGACTCACGTTTAAACATTGTCCTGTGCGGCTCCTACGTTGAGATTATGAAATCCCTCATCGAGCATGAAAGCCCCCTCTACGGGCGAATTGATCTCACGCTTGAGCTTAAGCCCATGGATTACTTTGACGCTGCGAAGTTCTATCCCGCGTTCTCGCCCGAGGACAAGGTGCGGCTCTATAGCGTTTTTGGCGGTATCCCCTTTTACAATCGCCTCATCGATCAATCCCAAAGCGTACGCGACAACATCATCGAGCTCGTCACGGAACCTGGCGCCCGCTTAGAAAGCGAGGTGCCGTCCTATCTCAACGCCGAGATCTCGAAGATGACCAACGCCAACGAAGTTTTCGGGGCTCTCGCACAAGGCTACTCCCGTTGGGGGGACGTGCTGGCACAGTCGCACGTCTCGAGCGGTCCGGCCATGGCAGACGTGCTCGACAAGCTCATGTCACTCGAAATCGTCCAAAAGCGTGCACCCATCAACGACCCTACGAACAAGCGCAAGTCTGGCTACTTTGTAGTGGATCCGCTTTCGCTATTTTACTATCGCTATGTTTTCCGCAATGCCTCAGCGCGTCAGCTGCTCGACCCGGAAGTCTTCTATGATCGTCACGTCTTCCAAGACTTCGAGGAAAACTACGTTCCTCATATGTTCGAGGAGATCTGCCGTCAATACCTCGTGCGGCAGAACAGGACCGGCAAGATCGAACCGGCTTTCGACGCCATAGGCAAGTACTGGTACGACGACCCTGCAAACAAAACGAGCGGCGAATTCGATGTGGTAACGCAAGACCCCGAGGGCTACGCATTCTACGAAGCAAAGTTCCGCAAATCCCCCATCACGCAAAAAATGGTCGACGAGGAAATCGCCCAAGTCGAGGCAACGGGACTCAAGTGCCATCGCTATGGATTCTTCTCCCGTTCGGGCTTCGAAGCTGGCGAAAGCGATCGAACCGTCTTCATCGACCTGCCGCAGATGTTTGGATAGGACAGGACAGGTCCCTCCCGCATTCCAAGCATTCATTATCTAATCGAACGATTGTTCGATGGATTTCGTGTTGGTTGGAATCGTCTGTGGGCTGGGCTA
>CAVKNR010000144.1:0-3761 GCA_963657575.1 Sodaliphilus sp. | reverse complement strand
CACCTGCATCCAAGCTGCTCCAGCCCATTACGGTTGGCCCCCTTGAGCTCAAGAACCGCATTATGTTCCCGCCGCTGACCACCGGTTACGAGGAGCGCGACGGTTCCATCGGCGAGCGCAGCCTGGCTTTTTACGAGCGCTTGGCCCGTGGCGGCGTGAGCTACATCGTCATCGGCGACGTTGCTCCCGTCATGACCGCAAGCCCCACGCCCAAGCTGGCAACCGACGCCCAGATCCCCACGTTTAAGGCGCTGGCCGATGCCGTCCACAAGCACGGCGCCAAGGTCGCGCTGCAGCTGTTCCACCCCGAGTACGATGTGCCCGGTGTCGGCCGCATGGTCATGGGCTCCATGGCTGCCGCCAAGGCCGCGCAGGAGGCCAAGGCCGCCGGCGACGAGGAGACCTTTGCCGCCAAGATGGCCGAGTCCAACGAGATCCGCAACCAGGCCTACGCCAAGCTGCATCACGACATGCAGCACTTTGTGAACGAGGCGAGCGTAGAGCAACTCACCCAGATCAAGGAGGCCATCGCTGCCTCGGCCGCCCGTGCGCAGCAGGCCGGCATCGACGCCATCGAGGTCCACGGCGATCGTCTGGTGGGTTCGCTGTGCTCGGCCATCCTCAACCAGCGCACCGACGAGTACGGCGGCTCGTTCGAGAATCGCGTTCGCTACGCGCTGGAGGTCGTCGCTGCCATTAAGGAAGCCGCGCCGCAGCTGATGGTGGAGTACAAGCTCCCCGTGATCATGGAGAACCCCGACGGCACGCCGCGCGGCAAGGGCGGCCTGCAGCCCGACGAGGCCTGCGAGTTCGCCAAGCTGCTCGAGGGCGCGGGCATCGATATGATCCAGGTCGCACAGGCCAACCACACCGGCAACATGGGCGACACCATTCCGCCCATGGGCGCCATGCCCTACAACTGGACGCTGCCCGTGGCCGAGCGCGTCAAGGCCCTGGTCTCCGTGCCGGTGGCAACCGTGGGCCGCGTGGTTTCGGTCGAGGCCGGCGAGAAGATTCTGGAAGACGGCGCCGCCGACATCATCGCCTATGGCCGCTCGCTCATGTGCGACCCCGACATTGCGCTGAAGGCCGCCACGGGTGAGCCCATCCGCGAGTGCCTCAACTGCAACAAGGGTTGCGTCGATGCGATTCAAAACCGCAAGTACATTTCGTGCGTGCTCAATGCCGAGAACGGCGACGAGGCGACCATCGCCATCAAGCCGGGCGAGGGCGACAAGAAGGTCGCCGTGGTGGGCGGCGGCATCGCCGGCCTGGAGGCCGCGCGCGTGGCGGCCAAGCGCGGCTACGACGTGACCGTCTACGAGGCGAGCGATCATCTGGGCGGCCAGATTGTGCTGGCGGCTGCGCCTCCGCGCAAGGACGAGATCATGCGCTCGGTCGAGTACTACGAGAAGATTCTGCCTGGCCTGGGCGTGAAGGTTGAGCTCAGCCACGTCGCTACGGCAGAGGACCTCAACGCCGCCGATGCCGCGATTGTGGCCGTGGGCGCGCACGACGTGGTCATCCCCGTTCCGGGTGCCGACTCGGACAAGGTCGTCTCGAGCTGGGACGTGCTGGCCGGCAAGGTGGAGCTTACGGGCCGCGTCGCCGTCATTGGCGGCGGCCTGGTGGGCACCGAGACTGCCGAGTACCTGCTGCAGCACGGCTGCGAGGTGGCGATCGTGGAGATGCTCGACAAGATTGCCGCGGGCGAGTCCGAGACCATTCTGCCGCTGATTATGAGCGACTTTGCCGAGCACAACGTGGAGCAGCACGTGAAGACCCGCCTGACCGCCATTACCGACGAGGGCGTGGAGGCCGTGCGCACCACCGATGACGGCGCCGAGGAGCCGGTAAATATCGCCTGCGATTACGTGGTGATGGCCGTGGGCTCCAAGGCCAACGCGTTTGACCTAGACGGCGTGACGGTGCCCGTGACCTGCGTGGGCGACTGCTCGGGCGAGCGCACCGCCGACATTGCGAGCGCCATCCGCACGGCGTATCACGCGGCCAACGAGCTGTAGTTGAGCATCGCGGCCAGGCGGGGCGGTAGCACGGATCCGCCTCGCCCGACTGCGTCCCGTCGGGTGTCAATCGGTGCGGGGCCTGCAAGCGCAGCAGGTCCCGCCCTTTTGTTTTGCTCCGGTGGATGGCAATGCGCGGTAATCATGAGGAGTGAGGACGTCTACTGCCTTGCAGATTACTCAAAATTATTGGGGGAGGGGTTAATAACTATATCTTCTATACCAAAGGACATAAAGAGATGCCAATTTTGTTGACAAGCGAATGACGATTAGCTGCGAGTCAGCTACCAGCGTAAATAATCGATAAAGAAATGTCGTAATTTGGTGCCAAATGCCCAGATAACGCCGCGTCTATTTTAATTAACTGCTTTGAGCAAACAGTAAAATGCTACTATCTAACTTGCACGTTAGAAAGCAGATTAACGGTTAAGGCTAAGAAGTGGCAGGTATGTCGGAAGCAACTAGGACTCGCACGCATGCGCCCGAGGTTAGGCAGCGCGCCGTCGAGATCCTCCAAGAGGGGGTCGGTCATCGCGCCCTCGCTGCGGAGCTTGGCATTCCCCAGGCCACGGCTCGTCAGTGGGCCCGCGCGTATGCCGTGGGCGGTGCCGACGCCGTTCTCAATGCCGGTTCGCATCATCACACCTATTCGTACGACGTAAAGCTCGCTGTGGTTAAGGACCGTCTGGAAAACGGCTTGACGGTTCGCGAGGCCATGATCAAGCACAAGATTCCCAGCGAGTCTTCGGTCAAGGCTTGGTGCCGTCAGTACCGCGAGAGCGGTGAGTCCGCACTGGTCGATAAGCCGCGCGGTCGCAAGCCGCGCGTTAAAAAGGCGGAATAGCAAACGGGATGGTGCGCCCACAGGGGCGCATTTTTCTTGCCGCCTCTCTGCTCCAAAGCGGACGTGCCCTTACCCCGTACGCCTAAAACTCCCCAGTTGACCGAAAACCTGCCACCGCAACCCCGTAATTGAGCTATAACGTTAAACAATTGCAGCGTTTTTGCATGGGGGAGTGATGGTATGACGCTACTGTATTTCCTTACCCTGTTTCCGCTGGTACCGGCGCTGGGCATGCTGCTCGCGCGCGGTGACCGCGCTCGCGATGCGGTGGGGCTCATAGGCTCCGGCATTATTATGGCGGTGACAGTTGTAGTCGCCGTCATGTTTTTTGGCACGGGTCCGCAGAGCTTTGAGGTTGCCCCCGGCACCTCGCATGTGCTCTCGATCATCAGTTCCGTTATCGACGTCATCCTGTGCGCCGTCATCCTGTACAACGCGTACAAATATAGGAACGCGCTCACCACGGTGCTCAGCGTAGTCCAGTTGGTGGGCTCGCTCGCCTTTGCAGCCATGACGCTGCCCGCGACCGAAGCCGTCACCGCAACCCCGCTCTACCTGGACTACATGAGCGTGATCATGGTCCTCGCCGTCGGCATCGTCGGCAGCCTTATCTGCGTGTATGCCCTGGGCTACATGAAGGACTTCCAGGCCCACGACGAGCACGAGGCTGCGCTGCGCGGGCAGACCGCGCCCGACCGTCGCCCGCAGTTCCTGGCGCTTATGTTCCTGTTCCTCTCAGCCATGTTCGTCATCGTGACGAGCGACGACCTTGAGTGGCTGTTCTGCGGCTGGGAAATCACCACCGTGTGCTCGTTCCTTATGATTGGCTACACGCGCACGCCCGAGGCCATCAAGAACGCCTTCACCCAGATCATCCTCAACATGCTGGGCGG
>CAVKNR010000143.1:0-3792 GCA_963657575.1 Sodaliphilus sp. | reverse complement strand
GCGGAAACGCGGGGTCCGTTCAGGCTGTTGCGTTGAGATTGAAAATCAACCTTTGGAGGACGGTATCGGGCAGGATGTCTATCGCTTTTGTGTACGTCAGCCTCCAAACATGTCATAAATTGTCGTATTTGGAGGGTGACGTACAAGTTTTTGTTGAGCGAAAGTATCGATCAAGAAAGCCGTTGATTCTTCGTTGCTTAATCTGTTGATTCTTAACAAAAAAGGTCAGGCACTAGGTGCCTGACCTGCAAACTTCTGGTCGGGACGACTGGATTCGAACCAGCGACCCTTTGACCCCCAGCGGGGTCAGAATGACCCTGACCTGTGCTTATTTTGTTAAAACACGCGCAGATAGCGCAAGTAGCGCATTTCCGCATTTGCAAATTTTACCAGCTCAGCGCGGTCTGTCCAGATAGCATATTTTCGGCTTCGAGGAGCGCGGTGCAGCCGATGATTTAATCAACGGGGGTAGGAGCCCCGAATCGTCGCCTCTCCGGGTTACCGCAGGTGGGCCCGCCTGTTTCTAATCAACTGCGGATTTAGGAGCAGACATGCAGAACGAGAAATGCAGCAATAAAACCTTACGCGTATGCGGAGCCGGCGGCGTGAGGAAGAACAAGGGCAAATGGCAGGCTGTCGTGACGGTGGCCGACGAGATGACCGGGAAGAAGGTCCAGAGGACCAGGAACACCCGCGTGCCCTGCCTGAAGCAGAGCACGCGGGGAAAGGCGGCGGCGATGCGCGTCCTCGCGGAATTCAGGTCGGAGGTCGAGCTGGAACTCGCCGAGGCCGAGGAGGCGAGGGCCGCTATCGGCGCCGGGCTTCCCGCCGAACAGCGGGATGACTACGCCGCGCTGCCGCTTTCCGAGGCGCTCGAGAAGTTCATCGACTTCTGCCTGGAGATGAACAGGATCACCCCGACGACCCGCGACGACTACCACTACAGCGCCCTGCACATCGAGCGAGACGAGCTGGGTCTGGTCCCCGTGAACGAGGTGACGACCGACGACGTCAACGCGTGGTCGAGGCGCAGGATCGCCCTGGGCACGGCGCCGGACACGCTCAACAAGTCATTCAAGCTCGGCAAGCGGCTCTACGCCGTCCTGCTGAAGCGCAGCAACGACACGATCGGGAGGAACCCGTTCGACGGCTCCCTCGCGCCCAGGTTCATCGCCAGGCCCAGGAACGCGCTGCGCTCCGACCTCGTGCCGAAGCTCAACTCGGTGACCTCGATGATGCCGGACTCGACCTTCAGGCGGGCGGTCGTGCTCGCCCTGCACACCGGGATGCGCATCGGCGAGGTCTGCGGCCTGCGCTGGTGTGACGTCGACTTCGAGTCGGGGCTCATCACGGTCAGGCACTCGGTGGCCTACGTCAAGGACAGGGGCTCCTTCATCAAGGACACCAAGAACCACGACCTGAGGACGATCCCCGTCGACCCGGTGGGCCTGCTCCCCTTCCTGAAAGAGATCCACGAGATCGATTCGCAGAGGCTCCGGGAGGCATCGGCCCTCGGCCTGCGCGACCTCGCGGACAGCTACGTCGTGTCGCGGCCGGACGGCTCCTTCGCCACCACCAGTTACATCCGCAGGGCGTTCAAGACGTTCTCGGAGACCAACGGCCTCATGGGCACCAACGACGAGCTGATCACGTTCCACGGCCTGCGCCACACCTTCGCGACGCAGTGGATCCGCCACGGCGGCGACATCAAGGCGCTGCAGTCGATCTTCGGGCACAAGGACGCCATGGTCACGCTCAACGTCTACGCCGACATCGAGCCGATGTCCAAGATCCAGAACATGCTGCGCGTGTCGCCGAGCCTGTGGCGAGGCTACCTCGGCCTGAGGGTGGACCCCGGCCCCATGTTCCAGCAGAAGATCCGCGAGGCGATCGAGACGCTCGAGGCGTTCGGCTACGGCATCTCCGAGCCTGACGACCGCAACGTCCTCATCCGCGACGTTCAGACGATAAGCCGCCTCTACCCCACCGAGTACGCGGCAGTGCTGGGGGCCATCCCGACCGAGGCGACCGTGGTCGAGTAGAGGCTGAGACATGCGCTTTCCCAAATCCGTAGTGCAAGTACGGGAATGTGGAATCGCGTTAGATATATTCTACCCGGTCATCTCGGTGGCGCAAATCTTGGCACGGGTTTCCGCGAATGCGGACGCCCGTGCCCTTCTTTTTATGTTTACGCAAAGAGTCAGCGGGAATGCAGGTGAGGCCTCGCGGTTCAGGCCGGGGATTTTCAGCCGCGCCGCCCGATTTCGAATAAAGGCCTGCAGATGCAGACGGCTTTCGGGAGGCCCCGACGGCACCTCTCTCAAAAATGGGAGCATGGCCCGAGGGCGCCCATGGGCGGCCCTCCCGCCGTTCGGTTGGGCGGCGGCGTGTAGCCCCGTAGGCGTGTAGCCGTGTAGCGGTGTAGTGCGCTGCGGATGTAGACCTGTGGCGGCGTATGCCGAAACATATTCCCAATCCGGGAATGCACTTATATATAAGTGCAATCGTCTTGCCATAGACGGGAAACCCGTCGGCCGGGCGGGACCGGAGGGCCGGGCGGCGAATGCGAAAGGCCGGATGCAGCCGATGCCCTGAATGAGGTCCCAACACATGGGAGGGGCAGGTGAATCCATCTCTTTGGCCGCTCCCGAGGGCATGGATTTCCCAGCCCTCGCCCCCGAGGACATCTTGCAGACGATTCGCAGGTCTCCGAGCGGTAGGTACCTGATGGAGCAGAGGGCCGCGCTGGCGTAGTTGCCGCACTTCGACGATATGGACGATGACGAGCTCCGCCAATTCGCCGCCCAAGTCAGGCCGTGATTTTATAGAATTCAGGGAGGACCGCTGTCACGTTCGCCGTTTAAGAAGGTGCCGCTTTGAAATATCTCGTCGAGGATTTCGATGATCCGGCAGATCCCGTCCAAGACTACGCCGAGGCCAAGCAAATCGTCCGAAAAGTACTCGGCTCCCACCCATCGGTGAGACAAGCTGCCACATGGCCATGGAAGCCTCATTTATTTGCGAAGAACATCGGCTAGCCGCAGGATTGAAATCATCGACCGATAAGTGAGTTCCACCTTTTCGCCCGCAAGCAGTCGTTTCGAGCCAATCTCATCTAGCCCCACAAGCCGAGAAAACAGCGGGCCGCTCATCGTGCCCTCGTCAATTGATTCCCTTATGGTCTTCAAAACGTCCGTATCATGAAGCGATGCCGAGCTGTAGGGGGCAACACGAGCGGAACTCTCAATTAACGACGAGACAAAAGGATGGAGATGCTTTGGACATAGTCCATCAAACACCACATTCCCATTGTCATCCGAGCCGACCAGGCGCCAAGTATAATGATCGACCCAGTCATCTCCGTCATATATGGCGTCCATGAGCAACTTCCCGTCTAGAGAGAGAAACCTATTTGGACATCGGGGCGCAAGACCGCAATCCATATCGGGCCTGCAGCAGCTCCAACCCAACGCACCACATAGGTTCCCTTTCGTACATGTGTATCAATCTGCCCCGAAATGCCGGTGAATGCAATTCTAGACCCGTTTGTCGGATAGCAATCGACGTATTCTTGATGGACATGACTATTCGTCACAAATCATTCAGCGTATCGCCAGGGTTCCAGTAATACTCGATGCATCGGGATGCCCTCATTCCCCTTTTTTCGAAGTTGAATATGATGACAGGACGATTAGGTTTACAAGTCAAGCAAGTTAATAATCTATGTGGTTAATATAATACCGTTGAACCCGCATATCGATACCGCTCAGCCATTCGCCTCGCCCCCGTCGC
>CAVKNR010000142.1:0-3798 GCA_963657575.1 Sodaliphilus sp. | reverse complement strand
TTTCTTTTTATTGGTGCAGGCTAACCCGTTCCCATTGCACCAGATTGGTGCGAAGGGGACGGGTTGGTTTGCACCAAATGGCAGAGTGACGGCGTTTTCCCAGATAAAACCTGCCAAAATAAACCAGTCCCTTTTTGGCAGGTCGGTCGGGTCGTAGTTATTACGTGGCGGTCGAGGTCGACCGTATAGGCCGCGCCTTGTTTGGCTAAAGTACAATCAGCTGTGTTTAACTCGCCCGCAGCTGCACGGCGTGGGCGATGGCCAAAAAGGAAAACCACATGGGATTCATGTCAAAGCTGCTGTCCTTTGGATCCGATAAGGACCTTAAGCGCTACTACAAGATCGTCGACCAGATCAACGGTCTTGAGCCCCAGTTTGAGAAGATGACCGAGGAGGAGCTCCGCGGCCAGACCGATAAGTTCCGCGAGCGTTACGCCAACGGCGAGTCGCTCGACGACATGCTTCCCGAGGCCTTTGCCACCGTGCGTGAGGCTTCCAAGCGCACCATGGGCATGCGCCACTTTGACGTGCAGCTCATTGGCGCCATGGCACTGCACGAGGGCCACATTGCTGAGATGAAGACTGGCGAAGGTAAGACCCTCGTCTCCACGTTGGCCGGCTATCTCAACGCTATTGCCGGCAAAGGCGTACACGTCGTTACTGTCAATGATTACCTTGCCAAGCGCGACTCCGAGTGGATGGGCCGCATCTATAAGTACCTGGGCATGACCGTCGGTCTGCTCCAGAACAACATGCCGCTCGAGCTCAAGCGTCCGGCCTACCAGGCAGACGTCACCTACGGCACCAACTCCGAGTTCGGTTTCGATTACCTGCGCGACAACATGGTTACCCGTCCCGAGCAACGCGTACAGCGCGGCCACAACTACGCCATCGTCGACGAGGTCGACTCCATCCTGATCGATGAGGCCAGGACGCCGCTCATTATCTCGGGCGCTGGCACCAAGTCCGCCAGTACCTACAAGGACTTCGCGCGTGCCGTGCGTGGCCTTGAGCGCGGCGAGGACGTGTCGCACGACATGCTCACCGCCACCGAGGATGCTGAACCCACGGGCGACTACGTCATGGACGAGGCCAAGCATACCATCGCCGCCACCGAGCGCGGCCTTAAGAAAATCGAGCGCCGCCTGGGTATCGATGACATCTATGCCGATCTCTCCGGCCAGCTGGTCAACCACCTGCAGCAGGCGCTGAAGGCCCAGTACATGTTCCACCGCGATAAACAGTACGTGGTCACCAACGGCGAGGTCAAGATCGTCGACGAGTTCACCGGCCGCATTATGGAAGGCCGCCGTTACTCCGAGGGCCTGCACCAGGCCATCGAGGCCAAAGAGGGCGTGCTCGTACGCGAGGAGAACCAGACCCTGGCCACCATCACCCTGCAGAACTACTTCCGTCTGTATGACAAACTCTCTGGCATGACCGGTACGGCGCTTACCGAGGACGCCGAGTTCCGCGAGATCTACAAGCTGCCCGTCGAGGTCATCCCCTCCAACAAGCCCGTGCAGCGCGTGGACCACGAGGACCTGGTGTACCGCACCATTCAGGCCAAGTACAACGCCGTTGCCGACGACGTTGAGCAGCGTCACGCCAAGGGCCAACCGGTCCTGGTGGGCACCGTCTCCATCGAGAGCTCCGAGAAGCTGTCCGCCGCCCTTACCAAGCGCGGCATCGCACACGAGGTCCTCAACGCCAAGCACCATGAACGCGAGGCCCACATCGTTGCCCAGGCCGGACGCTACGGCGCCGTGACCATCGCTACTAACATGGCCGGTCGTGGTACCGACATCCTGCTGGGCGGCAACCCCGACGAGCTGGTGCGCGAGCGCCTGGAGTACGAGGGCCTGACCATGGAGGACGTGACGCCCGAGCAGCTCGAGCAGTTTAACGCCGAGGCCAAGGAGACCTGCAAGGCCGAGCGCGAGCGCGTGCTTGCCGCCGGCGGCCTGACCGTTATCGGAACCGAGCGCCACGAGTCCCGTCGTATCGACAACCAGCTGCGCGGCCGCTCCGGTCGTCAGGGCGATCCGGGCGAGACCCAGTTCTACCTGTCGCTCGAGGACGACCTCATGCGCCTGTTCGGCGGCGACAAGATGGACCGCGTCTCCAAGATGATGGTCACGGCCGACATGGGCGACGACATGCCCATTCAGCACAAGATCATCTCCAAGGCCGTCGAGAGCGCCCAGCACAAGGTCGAGAGCATCAACTTCTCCATGCGTAAGAGCGTCCTTGAGTACGACGACGTCATGAACAAGCAGCGCCAGGTCATCTACGCCGAGCGCAATAAGATTCTGGACGGCAAGGACCTGACCGACCACATCACCGAGGTCATGCACGACACCGTGTACCGCTGCGTGCAGGAGTTCTGCACCAAGGACAGCCACGATGGCGAGCGCGACCTGGAGGGTCTGCGCAAGTGGGTTGTGGAGCTCACCGGCCACATCGATACGCCGAAGTTCCCCGACGAGGATTATGAGGCCCTGGCTGCCGATGTCCTGGCTTACGTAGAGAAGTGCTACAACATGAAGGCCGAGCGCTTGGGTGAGGACCTGATGCGCGAGCTCAACACCCAGGTCATGCTGCGCGTCATCGATACCCGCTGGATGAACTACCTGCAGGAGATGGACTACCTCAAGACCGGCATCGGCCTGCGCGGCTTTGGCCAGCGCGACCCGCTGGTTGAGTACAAGACCGAGGCCTACGGCGCGTTCCAGATACTCGTCGATACCATGTATGAGGATTACCTGCGCACGGTTCTGCGCATCGAGATCAAGGCCGCCCCGCGCGCCGTGGAGCACAAGGAGGAGCCCGCGCTCGAGGGCGCGCGCTTCTCCGGCCCTGCCGAGGTCGATGGTGACAACGGCGACTCGGTGCTGCGCAAGCAGGCGCAGGTGCAGGCCCGCACGGCTGTCCAGGGTGGTCCGGCTGCCGTCAACAACGGTGGCAAGGTGACCACCTATCGCAAGTCCGAGAGCGACGATCCGTACGTCAACGTGGGCCGCAACGACCCGTGCCCCTGCGGTAGCGGCAAGAAGTTTAAGTACTGCCACGGCAGGAATCGTTAATGGCTGAGGCTTTAGAGGTAACGCCCGCCGAGCTGGACGCGTTTGCGGACCGGCTCGGTGAGGTCGAGTCGTATCTCCACCTGGACGAGAAGCGAACCCGCGTGTCCGAGCTCGAGGCCAAAAGTGTTGCCCCTGGCTTTTGGGATGACGCCGACGCCGCCCGTGCCACCATGGAGGAGATTGCGCGCACCAAGGAAGATATCGCTGCCGTGGACACCGCGCGCGGCGAGCTTTCCGATGCCCGCGCCGCGCTGGAGCTTGCCGAGGAGATGGGGGATGACCCCGACGCCGCCGCCCTTCGCGAGGAGGCTGCAGCCACGGCTGAACGCCTGGCCCGCGCTATCGACGAGCTCGAGCTTTCGAGCTGGTTTACCGGTGAGTTCGATCACGGCGATGCCATTGTGACCATCAAGCCCGGACAGGGTGGTCTGGAGGCCCAGGACTGGACCTTCATGCTCTTTAAGATGTACATGAAGTACTGCCAGCGTCGCGGCTGGAAGGTCACCATCAACGACTGTCCCGCGGCCGAGGTCATCGGCATCGACCGCGCGACCTTTACCGTCGAGGGCAAGGACGCATTTGGCATGCTGCGCGCCGAGGCCGGCGTCCACCGCTTGGTTCGCATTAGCCCCACCGACGACAAGAAGCGCCGCCAGACCACGTTTGCCGGCGTCGAGGTCATCCCCGTGCTACCCGATGATATCGACATCGA
>CAVKNR010000141.1:0-3808 GCA_963657575.1 Sodaliphilus sp. | reverse complement strand
GCGAGAGCCTCTCAGCATCATAGATATTGGTTACGTTCGAGGCATCGTTTGGTGCCTCGAACGTATTTTAGAAGGAGGGTATGCTCATGGACGATATGACTTTGGACCTGACACCCCGAGGCGTGGCTTCGATTGAGGCGCTCGTCAACGGCCCGATTCAGACCAACAGCTACGCCGTGATTTCGAATGACGAGTGCTTAATCGTCGATCCGGCGTGGGAGGGCGAGCGTCTTGTGGAGCATATCCGCACCGCGCATCCCGAGGTGCGCGTACTCGGCTCTGTCTGCACGCACGGTCATGCCGACCATGTTGGCGGGGTTGCCGGGGTTCGAGCTGTCGTTGGCGACAGCGCACTATATGACTTGTGCGCTAAGGACGTGACGGTACCTCGCGCAAATATCGAGGAGCAGCGCGCCATGTGGGGTATCGAGACGCCCGATCCGGGTGAGCCGACGCGTTTGCTTGCCGAGGGCGATACAATCGAGGTGGGCGACGTCTGCCTGCAGGTGATCGAGACGCCGGGGCATACGCCGGGCGGCATTGTCCTGTTCGCCGCGACCGAGCAGGGGAACATCGCCTTTGTGGGCGACACGCTTTTCCCGGGCAGCCACGGTCGTACCGATCTTTCCGGCGGTGACGAGGCGGCGATTATGCGCTCGCTTTCCAAACTTGCCAAGACGCTTCCGCCCGATACCGTTTGCTTGACGGGCCATGGCGGTTCGACCACGATGGCGCGCGAACTTATGCAGAACCCGTTTATGCAGATGTAGGCTCGAAGCCGTCTTTCGAACCACGAAGACCACTCAATCGTCAAGCTATTTTCCCCAGTGGGTCGATTCTGTGGGGCAAACGGTCAAAATTTGTCCAATCGGATGGTATTCGTGAGCAAACGAACGTTTATGCTCGGGTATGTCGTGGTAAAATCTCAGGCGTTATCGGAGCAACCTTACAGGAGGTTTCTTTTATGCTCGTCAACGCAGCAGACATGCTCAAGAAGGCCGAGGCCGGCAAGTACGGTCTCGGTGCCTTCAACACCAACAACCTCGAGTGGACCCTGGCTATTCTCCAGGCCGCCGAGGAGGCCAAGTCTCCGCTGATCCTTCAGTGCACCGCTGGTGCCGCTAAGTGGATGGGCGGTTTCAAGGTCTGCGCCGACATGGTCAAGGCTGCCGTCGAGGCCACGGGCGTTACCGTTCCCGTCGCCCTTCACCTCGATCACGGTTCTTACGAGGACTGCTTCAAGTGCATCGAGGCCGGCTTTACGTCCATCATGTATGACGGCTCTCACGAGGAGACCTTCCAGCTTAACCTCGACCGCACCAAGGAGCTCGTTGAGCTTGCCCACTCCAAGGGTATGTCCATCGAGGCCGAGGTCGGCGGCATCGGCGGCACCGAGGACGGCGTGACCTCCAGCGGCGAGCTCGCTGATCCTGCTGAGTGCAAGCAGATTGCTGACCTGGGCGTCGACTTCCTCGCCTGCGGTATCGGCAACATCCACGGCGTGTACCCTGCCGACTGGGCTGGCCTTTCCTTCGAGCGCCTGGGCGAGATCAAGGCTCAGACCGGCGATCTGCCCCTCGTCCTGCACGGTGGCACCGGCATCCCCGAGGATCAGATCAAGAAGGCCATCTCCCTGGGTATCTCCAAGATCAACGTCAACACCGATCTGCAGCTCGTCTTTGCCAAGGGCGTTCGCGAGTACATCGAGGCTGGCAAGGATCAGCAGGGCAAGGGCTTTGACCCCCGCAAGCTCCTCAAGCCTGGTCGCGACAACATCGTTGCCCGCACCAAGGAGCTCATGGAGGAGTTTGGCTCCGTCAACAAGGCGTAAGCGTCGCTAAACTTCCCGTCGGAAGCCCCGTCCCCCTACACTGTTTCCTTTGCGCTCACCTGGCTTCGCCAGAAGTCGCGCCAAGGAAACAGTTCCGGGGGACGGGGCTTCCTTCGTTTAACGCCGCAGGGTTACGAGTCTGAATTAAGATGGCTACTGGCTTTGCCAGAAGTCGCGCGACGGAATCAGCTCCGGGGAAACGGGGCCTCCTTTGTTAACTCGCTACAGGGTTACTGGGCTGAATTCATTTTTTATAGGTACCGTTTATCAGTGTTGAGGGTTCCTTTATTGGGGCTTTCTTTTTATCTCGCTACAATGGACTTCAAGAGTTCTAATGACTTGGAGTTTGGTATGGCTGTTATTAATGTGCTGCCTTCGGATGGGAAGGTTATTGACGAGGGTCCTGTTGGTTGCTCTGTTGATGTTTGCTGTGATGATTTTCGTCATCTCGATATTGGACTGCCGCCTGAGATTCTTCGTCTCAAGGATGCCGGGTATTTGGCGCAGGCTGTTGCTGCCTGCGATCGCCTTTTGGAGCAGAACCCTGAGCCTTCGCTGGCTGCTTGTGTTCGTGCCGAGCGGTATCGCATGCTCGAGACGCCGCTTCATTTTTCGGTGTCGCGTGATCGAGCCATTGCGATGATTCGCGAGGAGTGGCCTGAGTTTACCGAAGAGCAGTTTGATCACCTGATTAATCGTAAGCGAATTGACTGGCGCTTTATCGATGGCGAGCTGTTTGTTCTCGATAACTTCCTCGATTCGCTTCGCGTGTATCCCAAGGAGGTTCCGGGCCTGCGTCCCGATTCTACGGATGGCATAGCGCTGCGTAACCAGATGCTCAGGGAGATGGAGTCGCAAAACGGGTTGACTCGCGCCATCACGCTTAAGGCATCCGTGTCTGTCCCCGGGGCTCTGAAGGGAGAAGCTGTTCGCGCGTGGCTGCCCGTTGCCGCCGCCTGTCGTCAACAGTCTCAAATCGAGGTTCTCGATATGACGTCGGGGGGTACCGTTGCCTCTGAAAACGTTTCGGCTCGTACTGCCTCTTGGACATCTTCGACTGAACATTCATTCTCGGTGACCTATCGCTATCACATAGATGCCGCCTATTGCGATATCTATGGTGGCGCGCTCCCATCGCATACGTGCATGGACACGCCGCTGCCCGTGGACACTTCCGAGGACCGTCCGCACATTGCGTTTACGCCGTACCTGCGACAGTTGACGGAGCGTGTTGTTGACGGGCTCGAGGATCCGCTCGATCGCGCTCGTGCTATCTATGATTACCTGACACAGCATATCGACTATCGCTATCAGCCACCGTACCTGCTTTTGGGATCTATTGCCGACGACTGTGCGCATTCTTTACGCGGCGATTGCGGCGTTATGGCGCTCACGTTTATCACCATGTGCCGCATCGCGGGCGTGCCTGCCCGTTGGCAGAGCGGCCTGTATGTTGCTCCCGATTCGGTGGGGCCGCACGATTGGGCTGAGTTCTATACGCCACAGACCGGTTGGCTTAACGCCGACGTATCGTTTGGTTCCTCGGCGCGCAGGATGGGGGAGGAGTGGCGTCGCCAGCACTACTTTGGCAACCTCGACCCGTGGCGTATGGTGGCCAACAATCGATTCCAGGCTGAATTTGTGCCCGCTTTCGATGGCATGCGCGAGGATCCCTATGACAACCAGATGGGCGAGGCTTCGGTTGACGGACGTGGATGCCGTCAGCGCGAGATGCTCCGTTCGGTCGAACTCATCGAAATGCTCGAAGTTCCATTTTCGGACTAATCAACAGAAAGCTGTGATAAACTAACTCACGCATTACGTGCCCGAGTGGCGGAATTGGCAGACGCAGTGGACTCAAAATCCACCGTTGGCAACAACGTGCGAGTTCGAGTCTCGCCTCGGGCACCATACATGCAAGTGAGCGTTCAAGGGGGTCAAGGCCCCTTTTTCGTGTACGTAATGTGATAACGCGCT
>CAVKNR010000140.1:0-3813 GCA_963657575.1 Sodaliphilus sp. | reverse complement strand
TTGCGCGCCTCGCTCGTGTGTACCTCGTAGGGCGGAATCACGGTAATAAAACGCAGGCGATCGCTCACCTCGTAGCGCAGGCACTGGGGGAGCGAATCAGTCGGCGTAAAGGAGCAAACGGCACCGCCCAGGATGGCAGGGGCGACGTTATCGGGATGGCCCTCGACCTCGGTGGCAATGCGGACAAGCTCGGCACGGTCGACGGTGTGGCCCGTCAGCGCGGCGGCCGCCATGATGCCAGCGACGACGCAGGTGGAGCTGGAACCCAGGCCGCGAGCGACGGGCACATCGGTTTGAATGTCGATGGCAACGGGAAAAGCCGGCTCGCCCCATGCAGCCAGTGCATCGACAAAGCTCACGTAGACCAGGTTGTTCTCGTTTTGGAATTCCTCGGGGCAGCCCGTGATGGTGAGTTTGTCGGCGCGCTCGAAGGTGAAGTGCGAGTAGAGGCTGACGGCCATGCCGAGGGTGTCGTAGCCGATGCCTAGGTTTGCGCTTGTTGCAGGGACGGTGATCTTGATCATGGGAATCTCCTGGGCGGTCTGCCTGTTTAGTTCGCTGCTCGGGCAGTCCTGGCTCGCTCGGAAAGCACATTAAGTGCTTTCCGGCTCGTGCGGAACTCGCGACGAACTAAACAGGCAGACCCGCTCGCATGCTCGTCATCATCCCGAAAGCTAAATAAAAAGAAGGTGCGCCGGCTTTCGCCGGCGCTTAATAAGGGATCTAGTTGGTGCTCATTCGTTTTGCTGCGGACTCGACGTAGCTGGTCATCTCGTCGACGTCGCAGACGTCTTCGAAGCGGACGGGCTTGGACTCGAGTTCGGCGAGCTGTGCCGGTGCGATCGTATTGCTGGCCTGCTCGAGCACGCGCATGGCCTCAAAGTCGTCCTCGGGAACGTCGAGGCCCAGGGCGTCGCAACAGGCGCGCGGGAACTTGTAGGGGCTGGCGGTCGAAAGCAGCACGCGAGCCTTGGCGCCCTCGGCGGGAGCGACCTTTTCAAAGACGTGATAGCCGCAAGCGGTGTGCGGGTCGATCACGTAGCCGTTCGCGTCCCAGCAGCTCTTGATGGCAGCGCGAACCTCGTCTTCGCTGGCCCAACCGCAGCCAAAGACGCTCTGAATTTTTGCCAGCAGGTCGGCGGGAACCTCGTAGCGACCAGTCTGTGCCAGCTGCTCCATAAGGCCGGCAACGAGCTCGCAGTCGCCGTCGGACAGGAAGTAGAGCATGCGCTCGAGGTTGGAGCTGATGAGGATGTCCATCGACGGCGAGATGGTCGTGAAGAACGGACGGTTGCGGTCGTAGACGCCGGTGGTCAGGAAGTCGGCAAGCACGTTGTTCTTGTCGCTCGCGACGATGAGCTTGGCGACAGGCAGGCCCATGCGCTTGGCGTAGTAGCCGGCCAAGATATCGCCAAAGTTGCCGGTGGGCACACAGAACTCTACGGCGTCGCCAGCCTCGATAGCGCCGGCGCGCAGCAGCTGCGCATAGGCGGCAAAGTAGTAGACGACCTGCGGTACCAGACGGCCGACGTTGATCGAGTTGGCGCTTGAAAGCACCGTGCCGGCGGACTCAAGACGCTCGGCAAGCTCCTTATCGGCAAAGATGCGCTTGACGGCGCTCTGGGCATCATCGAAGTTGCCGCGGATGCCGCAGACGGCGACGTTGTCGCCCTCCTGCGTGGACATCTGCAGATTCTGCACGCGGCTGACTTTGCCTTCGGGATAAAAGACGGTAATGCCCGTGCCCGGAGCGTCGGCAAAACCAGCGAGTGCGGCCTTGCCGGTGTCGCCCGACGTGGCGGTGACGATCATGATGCGCTCGGCGCCGCCGTCCTTGGCGGAAGTGCGGGCCATCAAGCGGGGGAGCATCTGCAGGGCGACGTCCTTAAAGGCACTCGTGGGGCCGCCAAAGAGCTCCATCACATAGGTCTGAGGGGCGTCAGCACCCGGCGCTGCGTCGAGTTTGACGAGCGGCGTAACCTCTTCACTCGCGAACGTGCCGCGATATGCCTCGTCGACACACGCCGAAATTTCTTCGGCCGTGTAATCATTCAGTAACATTCCCAACACATCTTGAGCGATTTCAAAGTACGATTTATCTGCAAGCGAGCTGATATCGACCTGCTGGGTGCCGAGCTCGTCCGAGACAAACAAACCCCCGTCGGGAGCGATGCCGGTACGGATTGCCACCTTACTTGAGCACGATAAAGTGCGTCCTCGTGTACTATGATAAGTTCCCATATAACACTGCTCCTCGGATGCCTTGGTCCCAATCGGTGAAACCATGGTATCAGAGCGTGCAAAATAGGTTCGCAGAGGCTTTTTAGAAAGGTAACCTCCAGCCCATGATTAAGATTGCCAAGTTTGGCGGCTCGTCGGTCGCCGACGCCGAACACTTCAAGAAGATCAAGGCCATCGTCGATGCCGATCCGGCTCGCCGTTTTGTGGTGGTTTCCGCCTGCGGTCGCCGTTTTAAGGGTGACACCAAGGTGACCGACCTGCTCTATCTGGTTAACGCGCACGTTAAGTACCACGTGTCGTGTGAGGAGCTGCTCGAGGACATTGGCCAGCGCTATTTTGATATCGCTGACGAGCTGGAGCTCACCTATCCCATCCGTGAGGAGTTCACGGCCTTTGCCGAGCGCGCCCGCTCGGGCGGCTACTCCACCGAGGAGCTTGTGAGCCGTGGCGAGTACTTTACCGCCCGCCTGATGGCCGAGTACCTGGGCCTACCGTTCTTGGACGCCGCGACGGTTGTGGCGTTCCATCACGACGGTACGCTCAGCATGAACCGCACCTCCGAGCTGGTGCAGGAGTACGGCCAGCAGGGCGGCTTTGTTATGCCCGGTTTCTACGGCGCGACGCGTGAGGGCCAGATCAAGCTGCTCGACCGTGGCGGCGGCGATATTTCCGGCTCGATTCTGGCCAAGTGCCTGGGCGCTGATCTGTACGAGAACTGGACCGACGTCTCGGGCTTCTATTCTGCCGATCCGCGTATTGTTCCCGAGGCTCAGCCCATCGCCCGCGTTACCTACGAGGAGCTGCGCGAGCTTTCGTACATGGGTGCAAGCGTCCTGCACGAGGAGGCCGTGTTCCCCGTGCGTGAGGCGGGTATTCCGCTGGTCATCAAGAACACCAATGCGCCGCAGGATCCCGGCACTATCATTAGCGAGACGGCCGATGAGGGCGAGGCAGAGCCCATCATTACCGGCGTGACCGGCAAGCGCGGCTTTGTCGCCATCAACGTTGCCCGCGACCGCACCAAGCCCCGTGTCGGCTTTATGCGCCGTGCGCTTTCGGTCTTCGAGCGCTATGACGTTTCCGTCGAGCACATGCCCACCGGTGTCGACCGCTTTGGCGCCGTGGTGCAGGAGCAGGACGTGCACGATTCGCTGTACTCGCTCGTGGGCGACATTCAGCAGGAGGTCGAGCCGCTCGAGATCGAGGTTGTCGAGGGCTTGGCGCTCATCGCGACTGTCGGCCGTAACCTGCGCGGCCGCGCGGGTATCTCGGGCCACCTGTTTGGCATGCTTGGTCAGGCCGGCGTGAGCGTGCGCATGATTTCGCAGAGCTGCGACGAGATTAACATCATTATCGGTGTCGAGGAGAAAGACTTCGACCTGGCGATTCGGACCATTTACCGTGCCTTCTCCGACGAGAACGGCATTGTGAAGGTCTCCGACCTGGAGGCTCCCGCGCCGGCCGCGCCCACCTTGGCCGCGCTCAAAAAGTAGCGACTGCTCGGTAGATTTTTTGGTCATGTCTCAAAAATCTACGGCGGGGCGTTTCGTTTCGGTTTCGTTTCGACGGGGC
>CAVKNR010000139.1:0-3896 GCA_963657575.1 Sodaliphilus sp. | reverse complement strand
CCTCTGGCCGGCATCTTCATACCGTTCGCCGAGTATGCCAAGGTTTACTAAAAAATGCGCAGGTGGGGCCGTTGAGCTGCGCAAATGTTAGCTAAAGGTGACTTGAAATATTGAGCTATTGAGCGCGCCTGCGGAAAGGGCATCCCGTTATTTGGCCGAAAACCGGGTCGCAGTTTCCGGTTGGGCCGCTAGAGGAAACTGCGACCCGGTATCAGCTCTCAAAACGGGATACGGTTTCCGGTTGAGCCTTCAGACGGAAACTGCGACCCGGAATCCACGCTCAAACCGGGATGAGCTTTCCGCAAGACGGCCCCCAGGCACCCCCGGACGCAAACCTCAGCCATCTCTACATAGATCTCGATAGATTTGCCGAGAACTCAATCAGCGCATCTACCTGCGCATTTAAGAACCTAAACTCTCAGCAATAAGAAATCTTATATGAATTGACTTAGATTTTGTATATTCCGGCCCATAAGGGGATACACTACATCCTGAAAGACAAGCCGAAACACCGTTCGGCAGACCGCCGAGTCGGTGCAAACGCACAAGAGAGAGGGAATTTCTAATGGGCAAGATTCTTGGTATCGACCTTGGTACTACTAACTCCGCAATGGCCGTTCTCGAGGGCGGTTCTCCGACCATTATCGTGAACGCCGAGGGCGACCGCACCACCCCGTCCGTCGTGGGCTTCCGTGCCGACGGCGACCGCGTCGTGGGTAAGGCCGCTAAGAACCAGGCTGTCACCAACCCCAAGAACACCGTGTTTTCCATCAAGCGCTTCATGGGCCGCAAGTACTCCGAGTGCACCTCCGAGATCAAGACCGTGCCGTATGAGGTCAAGGAGGGCCAGGGCGGCCGTGCCGTCGTCGACATCGAGGGCAAGGATTACACCGCCGAGCAGGTGAGCGCCATGACGCTCGCCAAGATGAAGGCCGACGCCGAGAAGTATCTGGGCGAGACCGTCACCGACGCCGTCATCACCGTCCCGGCCTACTTCAACGACGCCCAGCGTCAGGCCACCAAGGATGCCGGTAAGATCGCCGGCCTCAACGTCAAGCGTATCGTCAACGAGCCGACCGCTGCTGCTCTTGCCTATGGCTTGGACAAGCAGGGCACCGACCAGCGCATCCTGGTCTTCGACCTGGGCGGCGGCACCTTCGACGTCTCCATCCTCGACCTCGCCGACGGCGTGTTTGAGGTTCTGTCCACCTCGGGCGATAACCACCTGGGCGGCGACGACTGGGATCAGCGCGTCATCGATTGGATGGCCGATAAGTTCCAGCAGGAGAACGGTGTCGACCTGCGTCAGGACCCCATGGCCCTGCAGCGTCTGAAGGAGGCCGCCGAGAACGCCAAGAAGGAGCTCTCCGCCGCCCAGCAGACCACCATCAACCTGCCGTTCATTACCATGAACCAGTCCGGCCCGCTGCACCTCAACTACACGCTGACCCGCGCCGAGTTCGAGAAGATCACCCGCGACCTGCTCGAGCGCTGCAAGCAGCCTGTCACCAACGCCCTGCGCGACGCCAAGCTTAAGCTCTCCGATCTGACCGAGGTCATCCTCGTCGGCGGCTCCACCCGTATGCCCGCCGTCCAGGAGCTCGTCAAGACCATGACCGGCAAGCAGCCCAACATGTCCGTGAACCCCGACGAGGTCGTTGCCGACGGCGCTGCCGTCCAGGGCGGCGTGCTCACCGGCGACGTCGAGGGCATCCTGCTGCTCGACGTTACCCCGCTGTCGCTGGGCGTCGAGACCATGGGCGGCATCATGACCAAGATGATCGACCGCAACACCACGATCCCGACCTCCAAGACCGAGGTTTACTCCACCGCTGCCGACAACCAGACCAGCGTCGAGATCAACGTGCTCCAGGGCGAGCGCGAGCTTGCCCGCGACAACAAGTCGCTCGGTAAGTTCCAGCTGACCGGTATCCCGGCTGCCCGCCGCGGCGTGCCGCAGATCGAGGTCACCTTCGACATCGACGCCAACGGCATCGTCAAGGTCTCCGCTAAGGACAAGGGCACCGGCAAGGAGCAGCAGATCACCATTTCCGGCTCCACCGCTCTGTCCGACGACGAAGTCGATCGTATGGTCAAGGACGCCGAGGCTCATGCCGAGGAGGACAAGAAGCAGAAGGAAGAGGTCGAGGTCCGCAACCAGACCGACAGCCTGTGCTACTCCACCGAGCAGACCCTCAACGAGCTCGGTGACAAGGTTTCCGCCGACGTGAAGTCCAAGGCCGAGGCCGCTATCGCCGACGCAAAGAAGGCGCTCGAGGGCTCTGACGTCGAGGCTATCAAGGCCGCCGGCGAGTCCCTGCAGTCCGTGGCCTACGAGCTGGCCCAGGTTGTCTACGCCGACGCTCAGCAGCAGACCGACGGTGCCGCCGGTGCCCAGCCTGCCGACGATGACGTAGTCGACGCCGACTACGAGGTTGTGGACGACGAGGACAAGTAATCATGTCCGCCCGTAAAGCTCGCACGGAGGCGGCTGCCGCTGGCGCCGCCCCCGTTGACTCTGAGGAGAAGGACGTGAAGATTCCCGTAGAGGCCGCAGACGATACCGAGGTCAATGAGGCCCCGGCCGCCGAGGCTGCCGAGAACCAGGTAGAGGATTCCAACAAGGAGGCGACGATGACCGAGGACGAGATGGTGGAAGCCGCTATCCGCGCCGGTGAGGAAGCCGCCGACAACGACTTTAAGCTCAAGTTCGAGCAGGCCCAAAAGGAGCTTGCCGACGTGCGCAATGAGCTCGATGCTGCGGCAGAGGCTCAGAAGGCCGCCGAGGACAAGGCGAAGGACGCTACCGAGCGCACCGCTCGTCTGCAGGCCGACTGGGAGAACTTCCGTCGCCGCACCGCCAACGAGCGCATCGCCGAGCGCGAGCGCGCGACCGAGAAGCTCGTCACCGCGCTGTTGCCGGTGATCGACGATATCGAGCGCGCGATCGACCATGCCCGCAGCCAAGAGCTTTCCGACGACTTTAAGCAGTTCGTCGATGGCGTTGACGCGGTACATGCCAAGCTGCTCGATGTGTTTGCGCACGAGGGCGTTGAGCCCATCGATCCCAAGGGTGAGGCGTTCGATCCGCTCGAGCACCAGGCTGTGGGTCGCGTCGAGGACGCATCGCAGTACGACGAGACCGTCAACGACGTGTACCAGAAGGGCTACCGCATGGCGGATCGCATCCTGCGTTCCGCGATGGTGACGGTGACCTACGGTGGCGAGAAGCGCCCCGCACCGGAGCCCGAAGCGGCGCCCGAGGATGCTACGGCCGATACGGCCGAGAGCACCGAGGAGTAATTGAGAAGGGCCCCGGGGCAAAACCCGGGGCCCTTTCTGGCCAAGTGCCATGTGACAGCATGAGCCGCCGTCCGCAGGGACGGCGGATGTAACAGGAGAGGAGCTACGATGGCTGCAGGCAAAACCTTCTATGACATCCTGGGCGTATCCAAGAGCGCCTCCGACAAAGAGATCAAGAGCGCGTTTCGCAAGCTCGCGCAAAAATATCACCCCGATGCCGGCGGCGACGAGGCCAAGTTTAAGGAGATCAGCGAGGCCTACGAGACGCTTTCGGACGAGAAGAAACGTAAAGAGTACGACCAGATGCTCATGTTTGGCGGCATGCCGGGCGCGGGCGGCGCGTATGGCGGCGGCTACGGTGCCGGCGCGGGCGCCAGCGGCTGGGGCGATATCTTCGACAGCATCTTTAGCGGCAACGGCGCCTGGGGCAGCGATTGGGGCTC
Organism: Sodaliphilus sp.; assembly: GCA_963657575.1. Taxonomy (GTDB): domain Bacteria; phylum Actinomycetota; class Coriobacteriia; order Coriobacteriales; family Coriobacteriaceae; genus Collinsella. Next base: position 150 of record CAVKNR010000139.1, on the reverse strand, counting down.
GGGCTTTGCCGGGGCTGCGGGTAATGCCGGTGCCGGCGCGGGCCGCAACCGTGCTCGCAAGGGCGGCGACCTGTCGCTGACCGTCGATGTGACGGCCGAGGACGCGTTTCGCGGCGTGACGCACAAGGTCACCTATCGCATTCCCTCGAC
>CAVKNR010000138.1:0-3911 GCA_963657575.1 Sodaliphilus sp. | reverse complement strand
TGAAGGCGGTGGCGGCAGCAGGTGCCGTTGCCGCCTTTTGGCTTGCCGTGTGGGTGCTGGTGGCGGGTCTCGTGGCGCAGCCGTTGATTTTGCCGGGGCCGGGCGCTGTCGTGGTGGCGTTGCTGCGACTGGTATGCGATGCCGGCACATGGGCGATTCTGGCAGGCTCGGGTGCGCGAATCTTGGGCGGGCTGGCGCTTGCCGCGGTGTGCGGCGGCGTGATGGCGGGAGTCTCGGTGCGATCGCTGACGTTTGCCCGCTTGGTGGCGCCGGCGCTTTCGTTTGTTAAGGCGACACCGGTTGCCTGCGTGGTGGTCCTGCTGCTCATTTGGTTGGGGTCGGCGCGCGTGAGCATTGCGGCGGTCTTTTTGATGGCACTTCCGGGCGTGTATTTTTCGCTTGTCGAGGGTTTGACGCAGGTTGATCAGTCGCTGGAGCAGATGTTTCATCTGCATGGCGTGCGGGGCTGGCGTCTGTTTTGCGCCCATACCTGGCGCGAGGTCCTGCCGTTTGTGCTTTCGTGCGCGCGTGCCGTGATCGGCATGAGCTGGAAGGCCGGCGTGGCGGCGGAGCTCATCGGCATGGCGACGGGCACCGTGGGCGAGCGCATCTATCAGGCGAAGCTGCTCATCGAGACGGCTGACCTGCTGGCGTGGACCGTGCTGGTCGTGGCGGCATCGTGGGCATGCGAGCGCGTGCTGGTGTGGTTGCTGCGGGCTTCGGGGCCCGTGGCGTGGCGAACTGCCGTGCGGGCGCATGGGCATGGACTGCGCGGGCGTACGGGGGCTGCGAGCGATGGTGCTGCAGCGGAGCTTGCGCTTGCCGTGGGCGATCGCGCGCCTTGGGCGCCGGCGCTCGACGGGCTGGTACTTCATGTGTATGCCGGTGGGCGCGCCTGCGTGATGGGCACCTCGGGCGTGGGCAAGTCGACGTTGCTTGCGCTGGCGGCGGGGGAGTGCACGCCGTGCTCGATGGTGTTTCAGGATGCACACTTGGTCGAGTCCGCCTCGGCGCTGGATAACGTGCTGGTGTGTGCCGACGCGCGCGTGGACGCCTCGAGTGCCGCGGCCCTGTTGCGCCTGCTGGTGCCGGGGATCGATGTGCATGCCCGCGTGGCCGAGCTCTCGGGCGGGCAGCGCCGTCGCGTCGAGATTGCCCGAGCCCTGCTGTGTCCGGGCGACGCGGTGATTCTGGACGAGCCCTTTACCGGTCTAGACATCGCTGCGCGCGACGCATGCACCGAGGTCGTGCTCGACTTGCTCGACGGCCGTATGCTGTTGCTTGCCACGCACGATTCCGCTGACGCTCGGGCCCTCAATATCTCGGACATCATCACGCTCTAAAGACTTACTCAGCAACAAATTGATCCGTTTTTTCTCCGTCCCCATGGGGTCGGGTATGGTATTCTATCTGCGGGGTAATACTTAGGAATACTAAGTAATACCAACGCCGTAGAACAAACTCCAGATGCGGGCCAATCGGGTTGCCTTCACAGCCCGTCGCCCAGCCGCGTGGCCCGCATCCATCCGCACCACCGTCGTTTCAAAAAGGAGGCGCCATGGCAGAACACATGACCCCGGTTGTCGCGAAGGTTTTGCCCGAGGAAAAGGCGGCCTTCGCGGCGGCAACCCAGCTCGTGGGCACCACGCCGTCCAACGCCATTCGCATGTTCATCGCCGCCTTCAATCGCTGCGGCACCTTTCCGTTCGACATTTCGCCCAACGGGGCCTTTGGCAAAGAGTGTCCCCAACAGCTAGTCGTTGAAGAACGTCCCCAATGACTAGTCGTCGGGAGGAGGTTGGCATGCTCAATGCGATGATTTGGGCGCTTGCCTGTTTTGGCGTCGTCGCTGCCGATATTGCCCTGAGTGTCGTTTTGTTCTCCGCCCTTGGCGTCGCATCGGTGTTCATGGGTTTTTCGATCGATGACCTCGACATTCAATTGCTTCAGGCCGTCGCGCAGACGGCATCGTTTTTGATGGCGCTGCTGTGGTGGCGTTATCTGTGGCCGCGCTCGTTTATGGCGCGCTGGCAGGGCGAGCGTCCGCTTGGCGGGGGAGCGCGTGGGGCGTGGAAACGCATCGCCTGCGTTATCGTGATCGGCCTGGCCCTGCAGGTGGTCGTTGGCTACGTGACCGACGCCGCGCTGTCGCTGTTGCCCGATGCCGCGGCCGACTACAGCGAGCTTGTCGAGGAAACAGGCATGGGCGACACCAGCTATCTCGCCGTCCTGACTACGGTGCTCGGTGCCCCATTTTGTGAAGAGCTGCTGGTGCGCGGCATTATTTTTGAGTTTTCGCTCCGAGCGTTTAATCCGCAGTGCCGCCCACTTTGGAAGCGCCGGCGTCGTGCGAGCGCGCAGGACGGCGCCATGGTGCCCTGGGCGGCCCCAAGCACGTGGGGTATCGCCGCGGCGATTGTGCTGCAGGCGGCAATCTTCGGTTTTATGCACATGAATTGGGTGCAGGGTTGCTACGCGGGTGCCGCCGGCCTCATCTTTGGTTGGGTGCTCGTGACGACCGGAAAGCTCCGCTACACGATCCTGCTGCACTTTGCCTTTAATGCCGGGTCGTATCTCATGACGTTGCTCTGGTTTGTGAACACGCCGTTCGGCGTGGCAATTACGGTCGCTATCGCCGGTGCCATCCTCGTTGAGGCAATGCGCTCGCTGCGCCACGCGTGTGGGATGGACGCAGCGAGCGCACCACTGCCCTAGTTGCGCCTGCCGCCGCCGTTGGCGCCCTGACGCCCCTGGGCCGCGCGGTTGCGGCCTGCGGTGTTCTGCGCACGCGACATGCCGCCGTGGCCCTTGCTGCCTTTGGGTCCCTTGCCGGCGGCGCCACCGTGGGCCTTGCCGCCCTTCTTGCCAGTGCCGTGTCCGCCGCCGGCAGACGTCTCGCCCGGGCGCGGCGGCACGGGACGGATCAGGCAATGCTTGGTGTAGCCGATCAGGTCGCGACGGCCAGCCTTTTCCAGCGCCTCGCGTACCAGCTTGTAGTTCTCGGGCTTGCGATACTGGATGAGCGCGCGCTGCATGGCCTTCTCGTGCGGGTCGCGCGCCACATAGATCGGTTTCATGGTGCGCGGGTCCACGCCGGTGTAGTACATGCACGTCGACATAGTGGACGGTGTGGGGTAGAAGTCCTGCACCTGCTCGGGCATGTAGCCCATGTCGCGCACGGCTTCGGCAAGATCCACGGCTTCCTTCATGGTTGAACCGGGGTGGCTCGAGATCAGATACGGCACCACGTACTGCTTGAGTCCGTATTCGCGATTCAAGCGTTCAAATTTACGGCAGAATGCGTCGTAGACGGCGCGACTCGGCTTGCCCATCACGGACAGCACCGCGTCGCTCACGTGCTCGGGTGCCACGCGTAACTGGCCCGAGACATGGTGCTCCAGCAGCTCGCGCAAAAACTCGTCCGAGGCATCGGCCATGGTGTAGTCAAAGCGGATGCCGCTGCGGACGAAGACCTTCTTGACGCCCGGCAGTTGGCGCAGGTCGCGCAGCAACTGCGTGTAGCCGCTCTCGTCGACCACCATGTTCTTGCACACGCTCGGCCACAGACAGCGTTTGTTCTTGCACACGCCGTGCTTGAGCTGCTTGTCGCAGGCCGGGCGGCTAAAGTTTGCCGTCGGTCCGCCCACGTCGTTGATATAGCCCTTAAACTCGGGGTCGTGCGTGAGCAGCTCGGCCTCGCGCATGATCGAATCGTGGCTGCGCATCTGCAACACGCGACCCTGGTGGAAGGTGAGCGCGCAAAACGAGCACTCACCAAAACAGCCGCGGTTGGAGCTAATGGAAAACTTGATCTCCGCAAAGGCTGGCACGCCGCCCGCCGCGTCGTAATCGGGATGCCAATCGCGTGCGTAGGGGAGTTCGGCCACCTCGTCCATCTCGTCGGTGGTGAG
>CAVKNR010000137.1:0-3944 GCA_963657575.1 Sodaliphilus sp. | reverse complement strand
CGGCGGGACCTTGGAGAGCACGTTGCGCATGAAATGCACCATGCAGCGTTGGTACCTCGCCTTCGGCAGCATCGAGTCCACCGTGGAGACCAGTCCCGCGCAGCGGTCTCCGACCACCAATCTGACGCCTCTCAAACCGCGTTCGATCATACTGCGGACGAACTGCTCCCAGCTGGCGCTGTCCTCCTTCTTGCCTCCGGCCACGCCGATCACCTCGCGATGGCCGTCCCCGTCGACTCCGATGGCGACGAGCACGCTCACGTTCTCTACAGAACCGCCCCCAGGAACGCTTGTGCCACACGCCGTCCATGAACACGTACGGGCACTCCGAATCCAGCGGGCGCTTGCGCCACGCCTCGATCTCCCCGTACACCCTCTTGAGCTGTCTGCGAGGGCATGCGGTCGTCCCACAGCAGCTGGCTGGTGTCATCCACACGCCTAGCGGACACGCCCGCCAGGTACATGTCGATCAATGATTCCTCGACGCTCTGCTCGCGCCGCCGGCATCGTTCGACCACCGCCGACCCGAAGACCGCGCCCTTCGGTTCCGGCACCTCCGGCTCCAGCTTGCCGGCCTTAACGGTGAGCTTGCGTTCGTAATGGCCTGCCCTGTAGCCTTCCTCTCGCCGTTGCGCTCGTATCTGGCGGCGTGGGCGATCTCGTCGGCCTGAAGCGTCGAGCATCGCGTTGACTATCTGTTCGACCTTGTCACGCACCATGGCGTCGAGCTTTGTCTCGAACATGGCATCGTCGAACTGTATGATTTCCTTGGACACGGCCCCTGCCTCTTTCCAATCGCGGTTTTCCAGTGTCAGCAACTGAAAATCGTACCCAGCACGGGCCATGTCCTCTTCCAGGAAACTTAAATCACAAAGTGCGCAGAAATTCGGGCCTTATCACCAAGGCAAAGAAACCCCCGAAGATTACAAGCTGATTCAATATGACCAGACCGTGGGCAAGGACTACCTCAAGAACCTAAATTTCACACAAATCTCATAGGAATAGAATTCCACTTTTCAAGGATTAGTTTATTTTTGCTTCTCATACATGGCGGTCAACGCGACATCGATTACGTTGTGCATGCCATGTATCGCTTGCGAGTGATGCTTACAAAACGACAAACATAGTCCTTAACACTTCCTCTGTACTCTACGAATTCATCACAGACAACAAAGCATCTCGCGCCAAACCATTCTTCTGCATCAACGACATCGAAAACTGAGCATTCAACGTCCAGACATTTTTCAGTCGCTTCCGTACATCGTAGAATCATCATGGCATACTAAATATGAGTCAAATAACGCAATCAAGGAAAGCCGCATGTCTACCTCTGAACCTTTGATTTCAATTATTGTTCCCGTCTACAATGCGGAAAAATACCTTCCATATTGCATCGAATCCATTCTTGGCCAGTCATACCGCAATCTTGAAGTAATTCTTGTCGACGATGGAGCGAAAGATTATTCTCCGCAGATCTGCGATTCTTATGCTGCCAAAGATTCTCGAATCAAAGTAATTCATCAAGAAAATGGCGGCATCGGAAAAGCACAAAACGCTGGACTTGACGCAGCACACGGCGACTATATTGCATTCGCGGATAATGACGATATTCTAGATCATTGCAATATTGAACTGCTTCTGCATGCTTTACTCGACTCCGGAGCAGATATGAGTAAAGCCCGTTGGCGACAGTTTGGTATTTCACAAATTAATCAAATCGCAGAATTAGCTCAGCAAAGCGTATACCGTCCAGAAAAAGTTTCTATAATCAAAAACCCTCTTCATGCATATCAAACAGTTTTTTGCAAAACACTGCGACTTATCGGAAACATACTGGGGCAAAATACAGAAGCAAAGTATTTTAACGAGGCCAACTGGTGCCGTTTATACAAGAAAGAACTTTGGAATGGCATCCGCTTCCCAGAGGGAGTGTATGCCCAAGACGTAATGGTCGCCGGAAAGCTTTATTCACGCATGTCTAAAGTCGCAGATGTAAATCATATACTCTATTTTTGGCTGCAATCCCCCGAATCGGTCACCCATAATGAACGTAGTTTCAAATTCTTCCATGACAATGTAATAGCAGGAGTGTCTAATTTCAACTTCGCCATTGATAATGGCATACTACCAAAGCGAAGTTTCTATACAATGACAACGCTCCTCAAGCAAGAGAATGAATCTCCAGATTTAGCAAGTAATTTCACTCTTCAAAAAAAAGATACAACTCAAGTGAAATCCGCACTTCAGCGACTAACTAAAATGCAAAAAATACAGTGCCAAATTCTAACAGCGATACGCTTTTGTGAGAAAAAAATATATGATATAAAAATCAAAAATAAAAAGTAATCATTTTAAGAATAGATCAGAACAAATGCGATTATCCGACTTAAGGGCAGCCCCACACCAAAAAAACATTTATCTCACCGCAGTCGTACACTAACTGAACATTTAGTGAATAATAATATGACCTGATCTTTGTTCCGCATTTTCCCTAACTCGATGGGAGATGATGGAACCATGGCAAAGGGCATAAGATGCACGCCGGAGTTCAAGTCGAGGGCCGTCCGGCTGCTGACGGGGTAGGGGGCTGTAGACGTTTTCTTGGAGACTGAACGAAGGGATTATCACATGTTCAGCCCCGGGGAACGACAGCGCGCGGTGGACTTGCATTCCGCCACGCCGATGACCACGGCCCAGGTCGTGAAGCACCTGGGATACCCGACCAGACAGTGCCTGGAACGCTGGCTGGCAAAGGATCCCAGGCATGCCGGCCATATGGCGAAATCATCATCCCACTGGAGACGAGGACCAAGGCGATCGAACCAGTGCCGGGCGGCGTGCGCGGAAGCGGGCCGCCGAACGGCTCGGTGTGAGCCTCGGAGCGGTCCACAACTGGGTCAAGGCGTATCGCGAGGGCGGTATGGCCGCGTCGCGGCCCAAAAACAGGAACGCCGGCCAAGCCGACAAGCCAGCGATGCGACGGGATCGGGACACCGGCGACGCCGAGGCCCTGCGCCGCAGGGTCGAGGAGCTGGAACTGGAGAACGCGGTGATGCGGGAGGTGGTGGAGGTCACAGAAAAAGACCCAGGCGTCGACCTGCGGCGCCTGTCGAACAGTGAGAAGACGCTGCCGGTCGACCGTCCGCGCCCGACGTATTCACTCAACTCGATGACATGCTTGCCCGGCATCGCACCGAGCAGCCACCTACTGCCACCACGCCAAGCTGGCCATTGACAAATACGCCGTGTTCAGGACGGAGGTGGCGGAGGCGTTCACCGCCTCTAAGGGCAGGTACGGGTACCGCAGGATCAGGGCCGTGCTCCGAACCCTCGTCTCGGAGAAGGTGATCCGCAGGATCATGAAAGAAGACGGTCTGACGATGCATGTTCCCAAACGTCGTAGGTACAGTTCCTACGAGGGCGAGACCACACCGGCTCCCGGCAACCTCGCCGACCGCGACTTCACGGCCGAAGCGCCGAACGAGAAGTGGCCCGGATGGCTGGCGCTCATAGACCGCTACGGCCTGACACGGCCGACGGGCACCAAAGGCCGTTCCCCGGACAACGCCGCCGCGGAGGGGTTCCTCGGACGCATGAAGACGGAATCCGTCCATCCCGAACATTGGGAGGAGCGTATCCGCGACGAGATGCCCGTCCTGATCGACGACTGCATCCGCTGGCACGACCCACGAGCGCATTAAACGGTCGCTCGGTTGGATGAGTCCGGTACAATACCGTCAAAGCCAGGGAATGGTTGCGTGACCATCTCCAAGAAAACGTCCGCGGCCTCCTATCGAAGTATCTTCTGACAAAATATTTCTTCTAATAAAATGGGCGTGCAATGATAACGTCCGAAATCTTGCGCACTTTCGGATTCCGGCCCTGACGCAAGAGGGCATGGCCCGCGTCCTGTGTACGATTTTCATTCGCCAAAACAAAAAACC
>CAVKNR010000136.1:0-3975 GCA_963657575.1 Sodaliphilus sp. | reverse complement strand
TCCTGAAGGCCAACGACACTTCGACGCGTGCGACCGGTCGCTCGACGGGACATCCAGTGCGCGCCCTCAAGAGCCCCTTCACCAACGCCTATGCCAAGAGCGAGGGTTCCGGCGCGAGTGCCGAGGAGCTCGGTGCTATGGGAACCGGTGCGCTGCGTAAGGCCGCCAAGGACGGCAACTACGAAGAGGGTTCGTTTTTGTGTGGACAGATTGCCGGCATGGTCAACGAGCGCCAGAGCGCGCGCGAAATCGTTGACGACCTGGTCGATGGCGCCGAGCACGTCCTGAAGGGTGCGTGCGCATGGGTGGCGTAGCGTTTTTGTTTGCCGGCCAGGGTGCCCAGCACCCCGCGATGGGCGTCGACTTGATCGAGACATCGCCGGCGGCTGCCGAGGTGTTCGCCATTGCCGATGAGGTGCGCCCGGGGACGAGCGAGCAGTGCCGGAGCGCCTCCAAGGAGGAGCTCTCGCAGACCGAGAACACGCAGCCTTGCGTGTTCGTGCACGACTTGGCTGTCGCCGTCGCCCTGCGCGAGCGCGGCGTGGTGCCTGCCGCCTGTGCGGGATTCTCGCTGGGCGAGGTCGCTGCACTCACCTTTGCGGGGGCATTCGATACGCGAGCGGGTTTTGAGCTCGTGTGTGAGCGCGCGGCATTGATGGCCACGGCGGCCGAGCGTCACCCCGGCGGCATGCGCGCCGTCATCAAACTTGATGCTGCGCAAGTCGAGAACCTGGCTGCGCAGGCCGGCGAGGACTGCTGGCCGGTCAACTACAACAGTCCCCAGCAGACGGTTGTGGCCGGAGCGCCCGATGCGCTGCAGACCCTCGACGTCCTAGTAAAAGAGGCTGGCGGCCGCGCCATGAAGGTCGCGGTGTCGGGTGCATTTCATAGCCCCTATATGGCCGAGGTGGCCTGTGGCCTTGCCGCATATATTGAGGCCGGTCACGCGCCGTCCCCGTTGCTCATTCCTGTTTTGGCAAATATGACAGCGGCGCCCTATCCGGCGGACCCCCAGACGGCATCGGAGGTGCTGGCCAACCAGGTGAGTCATGCCGTGCGCTGGGTCGACACGCTGCATGCTCTGCAGGATCAAGGCATCGACACGTTTATTGAGGTCGGCCCCGGCAAAACGCTGTCGGGCCTGGTCAAGCGTACGCTGAGCGACGTTCGTGTGTATTCGTGCGAAACGGTCGAGCAGGTCGCAGCTATTGCCGACGAGCTCGCATAGTTCACAGGGCTGTAACCCGAAAGGAATGACATGGGCAACTTGAACAACGGCGCGCTCGAGCGCAACGACTCACGTCGCGTGGCGCTTGTCACGGGCGGCTCGCGCGGCATCGGTCGCGCTTGTGCCGTGGGCCTGGCGGAGGACGGCTTTGATATCGCCGTCGTCTATGCCGGCAGCGTCGATGCGGCGCGCGAGACGTGCGACGCCTGCGAGGCGGCTGGCGCCACGGCGCGCTCATATCAATGTGACGTGGCCGACCCCGCTGCCGTCAACGCGTGCGTGGAAGCGGTCCTCAACGACTTTGGCTCCATTTGGGCGCTCGTCAACAACGCTGGCATCACCCGCGATGGCCTGCTCATGCGCATGGGCGATGACGCCTTCGATCGCGTGCTCGATGTCAATCTTAAAGGAACGTTTAACACGACGCGCGCGCTCACCAAGACCTTTATGCGCCAGCGCGGCGGTTGCGTCATCAACATGAGCTCGGTTGTGGGCCTGATGGGCAATGCCGGGCAAGCCAACTACGCTGCCTCCAAGGCGGGCGTGATCGGCCTGACCAAGGCGGTGGCGCGCGAGCTTGCGCCCCGCGGCGTACGAGTGAACGCGGTCGCCCCCGGGTTTGTCGAGACGGATATGACGGCAAAGCTCTCGGAGAAGGTTCGCGCGGCAACCGAGGACCAGATTCCCCTTAAGCGCATGGCGTGCCCCGAGGAGGTGGCCGGCGTGGTGCGCTTTTTGGCGAGCGATGCGGCTGCCTACATTACGGGCGAAGTCATACGCGTCGACGGCGGAATGGCGATGTAGAAATCAGGGCCGAAGAACGGCTTGGATGAGGAGACCATGATGGAACAGAGAGTTGCAATCACCGGCATCGGTGCCGTGTCGCCGCTCGGCAACACCGCGCTTGCCACCTGGGCGGCCATGTGCGCCGGCACGTGCGGCATCGGCCCGATCACGCACTTCGATACCGATGCGTTTGCCGTCAAGGTGGCGGCCGAGGTCAAGGGCTTTGACGGCAACGAGTACTTTGGCAAGCGTGACGCCAAGCATCTGGACCTCTGCGTTCAGTTTGCGATGGCGGCTTCGGACGAGGCAATGCACGATGCGGGCTTTGATGTCGAAGGCGCCATCGATCGCGAGCGCCTGGGCGTCTACGTGGGGTCGGGCGTGGGCGGCATGCAGACGCTCGTCGACAACGTCCACACGATCGCCGATCGGGGGCCCCGCCGCGCATCGCCCTATATGATCGCGATGATGATCCCCAACATGGCATCGGGCAATATCGCAATCCGCCACAAGGCAAAGGGCCCGACCCTGCCCGTGGTGACCGCGTGCGCAACCTCGGCCCATGCGGTGGGCGAGGCGTTCCGCGCCATCAAGCACGGCTATGCCGACGCGATCCTCGCGGGCGGCGCCGAGGCCGCAATTATCCCCGATGCCGTTGCGGGCTTTACGTCCTGCCGCGCATTGACCACCAACCCCGATCCCGCGACGGCCTGCCGTCCGTTCGATGCAGACCGCGACGGCTTTGTGATGGGCGAGGGCGCCTGCGTGCTCGTGCTCGAGAGCATGGAACATGCGCAGGCGCGCGGTGCGCACATTTATGCCGAGGTCGTGGGCTACGGCAACACCGATGATGCCTATCACATCACGAGCCCTGATCCCGAGGCTGCCGGCATTGCCCGCGCGATATCGCTGGCGGTGACCGAGGGCGACGTCAAGCCTTCCGAGGGTCTCTACATCAATGCCCACGGCACATCTACCAAGCTCAACGATTCGTCCGAGACGGCGGGCATTAAGCGTGCACTCGGCGAGGACGCGGCGCGCGCCGCGCACGTCTCGTCGACAAAGTCGATGACCGGCCACATGATCGGTGCCACGGGCGCCATCGAGGTCATGGCCTGCGCCATGGCGCTCGAACAAGGCGTGGTGCCGCCGACCATTAACTACCACACGCCCGATCCCGCCTGCGATCTTGACTACACGCCCAATCGCGCGGTTCGCGCCGACCTTACCTGGGCGCTTTCGACCAACCTGGGCTTTGGCGGACACAACGCCGCCATCGCGCTGCGTAGATATACGAGGAGCTAGAGCATGGATTCCAAAAGACTTGCCGAGATAGCCGATGTTATGGAGGACCGCGGCCTCACGCGCGTACGCGTTGAGGAGCCCGATGGCACCGCGGTCGAACTCGAGCGCGCGAGCGCCGCACAGCCGGTTGCCGTGCCCATGCCTATGCCGGGTGCCGTGACTGCTCCGGCGGTGGCTCCTGTCGCCGTGCCTGCCGCCGCACCGGAGCACGCCGCGCAGGCGCCTGCCGCCGCACCGGAGCCCAAGGGCACCGAGGTGACCGCTCCCATGGTCGGCGTTTTCTATGCTGCCCCGGCGCCGGGCGACGAACCGTTTGTGCACGTGGGCTCCAAGGTCAAGGCTGGCGAGACCCTTTGCATCATCGAGGCCATGAAGGTTCTTAACGAGGTGACGGCAGAGGCGGATGGCGAGGTGCTCGAGATCTGCGTGGCCGACGGCGACCTCGTGGAGTTCGGCAGCTGCCTCATGAGGATCGGATAGGTGATATCCATGAACAAAGAAGAGCTTAAAGAACTGTTGCCGCATCGCGAACCGATGCTTTTGCTTGACGAGGCCGAGCTGGTGGGCGACGAGGCCCACGGCAAGATCACGATTACGGGTGACGAGTACTTTTTGCAGGGGCATTTTCCGGGAAACCCGGTGGTCCCCGGCGTGAT
>CAVKNR010000135.1:0-3983 GCA_963657575.1 Sodaliphilus sp. | reverse complement strand
GTGCCGCCCATCAGTTCAATAAGCGACTTGACGATTGGCATGCCCATGCCGGTTCCTTGGAACTTGCTGCGCGCATCGTCACCTTCTTGGGCAAACGGCTCATAGATATGCTTTAAAAACTTGGGAGCCATGCCAATGCCGGTATCCGAAACGCTAAAGCAAAAGAGCGCGCGCCCGTTATCGAGTGGCTTGGTCTTTGAGCTAAAGGTGACGGAGCCGCTGTGCTTGTTGTACTTAATGCTGTTGTCTAACAGGTTGATCATGATCTGTCGGATATGGGTGGGACTGCCGATCATGTATGGCCCCGTGGCGTACGGCAGACTATTGTCCTGCATTGTGATGCCGTTACTGGACGCGCGGAGCTTGCACAGCACCAGTGTATCGTCACAGAGCTCTTTGAGGTTAAAAGGCGCATGCTCCAGTGTTAGCTTGCGGTCTTCGATTTTGCCCATCTCGAGGATGTCGTTGATCAGCGAGAGCAGGTGATTGGCGGCAACGCGCGCCTTGGCGCGGCTCTCGCGGGCGACCTGGATATCGCCTTCCTTCAATTCCTCGATCTCGATAAGGCCCAGGATACCGTTGAGCGGCGTTCGGATGTCGTGGCTCATGCGCGTGAGGAATGCCGTCTTAGCGGCGTTGGCAGCGTCGGCTTTTTTGCGCTCGGTTCGAGCGCGCACGAGCGCCCAGATGAGCAGGACGATACCGACCGACAACATACCGATGAGGGCAGCTGCAACGGCGGCACGGTTGCGATAAAGGAATTGAAGCGTGTTGGATTCCTGGGCCGTGTACGACGTGGAGGAGTAATTGCTTGCGGAGAGCGATTCTCCGGCATTGATGATGCCCTTGTTGACGATTCCCAGCAGCTCGGGCTTTCCGCGCGAAATCCAGCACGAGAGCTCACAGGTGTCAGGGAGCTCGGCCGTCTCGTAGCCTTCGAGATCATAACGGTCGCCGATGGTTTTTATGCGTGAGCTGGGAGCGACGATGCAGTGCGCCGTTCCCTTCCTGAGGGCGTCGAACGCTTCATCGTCGGATTGGTATTCGGTCACGGTCGCTGTAGGAAACAGGCTTTCAAGTGCATTTTTGTTGACAAACGATGATTTGGTACAGGCGATGTTCTGAAGGTCTTTGTTCAGGTCGCTGCCGGTGTGGATGGCGGTGAGGGACACGGTCCCCAACGATGCCGACTGCACAACGCCTGATTGCTCGGCAACCCAGTAATCTCGGTATACCGGCAGCGCAACGTCTATGCTTCCCTTTGACAGAGCCTTTGACATCATCTTGTAGCTATCAAAGGCGACGGTTTTGACCGTAATGCCAAATTTATCGTGCAACGTCGTCGCAAGCGATGCGAGCGAGCCTTCCATTTCGCCGTTTTCGTCTTCGTTGCAGTAGGGGAGTTTGCCCGTAATGTAGCCGAGCGTGATGGTGTTGTCATTTGCTTTGAGCCAGGAACGTTCGGGGCCGTTGAGCGATGATGAACCGCTGTTTTTGACCGAGTAGTTAGATTTGACTTCGTCGATATAGCGTGGGTTGACGCGGGCGATTGCCGACATGGCGGCATTGATGTCGTCCATTAGGTCGGGGCGGCTTTTGGGGACGGCAAAGTAGTAGTCGCTCGAACCAACGTAGAACATGGGCGACGCATCGGGCGACGAAATGGTGTCGTTCATGATGACGGCATCGACTTCGTCGTTTGCGAGCGCGTCAAAGAGGGCGCCGCCAGTGTCGATTTCTTTATAGGTGCAGGTAATGCCTTCGTTGGCGAGCCACTGCCGGCCAACAAAGGTTTGCATAACGTCGGGGTTGTAGCCGATGGTAAGGCCTTGGAGCGCTTGGGGGTCGCCCTTGGCCAGATCGTCGCGATCGGGCTTGGCGTAGATGTAGTAGCGCTCGGTGCCCTCGGGGTTCGAGGAAAAGAGCAGCTTTTGGGCGCGTTCCTCGGAGTAGGAGATGTTGGGCATAAGGTCGATTTCGCCTGCCTCGAGCATGTCCATAAGCTCGGTGAAGGTGCCGGAGACGTATTCGTACCGCCAGCCGGGCGTGTAGTACGACAGGGTCTGGAGGTACTCGTAACCCCATCCCGAGAGACGCTCGCCGGGGGTGCCGTCCTGGAAGCCCTCGTTGTTGACGAGCCAGCCGACGCGGACCGTTTTGACCTGCTGATCGGAGTCGGCGGCAAAGGCAGGGGCGGGCGCGACGGCGCTCAGTACGGCGAGCGCGGTAAGCGCGGCGGCCAGGGTGCGACATATAACTGAACGAAGGACAGTGGCAGCTCTCACATGCAATCCTAACGAATCGAGACATTACCGCATAAGGATACCAGCTCAGCCTGCCCAGGCGGCAGCTGGTAGTCATTGGGGACGTTCTTAAACGACTAGTCATCGGGGACGTTCTTGTTTGACTAGTCATTTAAGAACGTCCCCGATGACTAGTTCCGTTTGCGGGGGAGGCGTGGGACAATACCGAGCGAACGTGATTGGGCGTCTGGGAAAAGGGGTCGCGATGAACAAGTTGAGGACGCTTGCCGACGTGTTGCGCCAGGCTGGCTTTGCGCGCATCACGGGCCTGTTTCTTATCTTCTATCTGCTGTGCTCGACGGCCGTTTGGCTGTCCGAGCCCACGACCCTCACGTTTGGCGATGGCCTGTGGTTTAGCTTTGAGACAGTCTCGACCATCGGCTTTGGCGACATCCCGGCCGAGACACCGGTTGCCCGCGCCATTACCGTCATTCTGAGCGTCATCAGCATCTTCTACATCGCCATGCTCACGGGCGTGGCGGTGAACTACTGCAATACGCTTATCAAGATGCGTCAAAAGGACACCATGGCGCGCTTTATGGATGATCTGGAGCATTTAGAAGAGCTCGATCGCGACGAGCTCGCCGATCTTTCGCGTCGCGTGCGCGAGTATCGTCGACGTCAGCGCTAAGACGAACGTCGTGCGCCACAACAGGGAGACAAATATGAACATCACCGTGCACCTGGGTGCCAACACTGGCAATGACCCGGCATTTCTGCCCGCGGTGCAGGAGCTGGGCAACTGGATTGGCGCCAATGGACACGCGCTGGTATACGGCGGGTCCAAATCGGGCCTGATGGGCGCGCTCGCCGATAGCGTGCTCGATGCTGGCGGACACGTGACGGGTGTGGAGCCGAGCTTTTTTATCGAGGCCGAGTTTCAACATGACGGTATCGACGACCTCATCGTGACGAGCGATATGGCGGAGCGCAAGGCCAAGATGATTGAGCTCGGCGATGCGTTCATCGCCTTTCCCGGTGGGACGGGCACGCTCGAGGAGATTGCCGAGGTCATGTCCGCGGTGTCGTTGGGGCACCTGAGTGCTCCGTGCATCCTGTATAACCTGGACGGTTACTACAACGACCTCAAGGCGCTGCTCGGGCACATGATCGATAAGGGTCTATCGAGCCCGCAGCGCCAGCAAGGCATTTACTTTGCCGACGATTTGCGCGAGATTGCCTCGATTATCAACGGATAAGTCTTGAGCCTGTCCCACTATGGCTCCCAATGGTGCCGTTTGCGGCGCAGACGGTTGGCTCGTTCGGGCAACGCTCGCTCTACAATAAAACATAACTATGTCGACTTTGACCGCGGGAGGACCCGATGGATAACCTTGCCAAACCCACAAACCGCGCGCTGTTTTTAGTTAGCGTTGCCGTGACCGGTGCGTTCGCAGGTGCCGCGGTCTGGCTGTTCTTTTTTGCGATGGAGCACGGTATCGACTATCTGTGGACCGAGATTCCGCACGCGCTGGGCGTCGCTTCGCCCGAGCTTGCCAGCGGCCCGTTTGGCTTTTTGCCGTACCCGTTTTTTGTCTGCCTGCTGGGCGGCCTGTTAATCGGTCTGTACGAAAAGATGACAGGCACCAAGACCGATGGCCTCAACCAGGTGATGGCTAAGGTTAAGCAAGACGGGCGCTACCCGTACGACAACCTGGGCAAGCTTTCGCTCGCGGCATT
>CAVKNR010000134.1:0-4015 GCA_963657575.1 Sodaliphilus sp. | reverse complement strand
CTGTGCGACGCCGTCAGCTGAAAATGGTAGTCGCCGGCAACGCCGTCCTCGCCCCACGTCGCGGCCAGGTCCTCGCCCACCTTAAAGGCAACAACGCTCGAGGTGTTGCGCTGCGTGTAATAACGCCCGCCCGGCTCGATGTCCCACGCCGCATTCTCGGGCAGGTAGGTAAAGCCCGCCTCGTCGAGCTCGGCCATAATGGTCGCTGCCGTATGGAACATGCTGGGGCATGCCTCGATAAAGTCGATAAGGTCGTTGGCAGCCTCGATATCGTCGGCCGTCACGTGCGCGCGCTCGGGCGTTTCCTGATCCGTCATGCTCTCCCCTTTCGCTGGGTTGATGGTCCCCTCCAGCATACCCCGCCACGCCAGCGCCGCACTCTTCATTCCATGTTTAATCCCGCGCCGCCCACCAAGTTGAGCCATCATGCCCGCGCTCCTTTTGCGACAATTACGCTAACAGGACGAGAGGAGCCGTCATGAAGCCACGTAACATTGCCATCGCCTGCGGTGTCGCGGGAGTCGCCGTCGGCCTTGCCGCTGCCACCGGTATCGTTTACCGCAAGCAAATCAAGTCCGCCGCGTCGCTCAAACGCTTGACCGGCTACGCGGATAGCTATGACCTGTACGCAATCGACATCGCCTACGACTACGATCTTGATCGCATCATCGCCGCTGGCGTGCGCGACGACCAGGCCTACATCGATGCCGTGGTGGCGCAGGTGCTGCCCGGTGTGCCGGTACATGTCCAGGCGCCCCAGTTTGCCTGCAGCGCTTTTGTCGCCGTAGATGCCGAAGGCCGCGTGCGCACCGGTCGCAATTACGACTTTAAGGACGACACCTCGGCACTGCTGGTGCGCAATCACCCACGCGACGGCTATGCCTCCATCGGGTTTGCCGCCCTTAACAATCTGGGCGATAACACTCCGCTTGACTCCGTCGGCGGACGCGCCGCCGCACTCATGGGCCCGTTTGCCCAGCTCGACGGTGTTAACGAATGCGGCGTGTCCATTGCCGTACTCACTCTGGACTCCAAGCCCTGTGACCAGGACACACAGCGCCCCGTCATCAATACCTCGCTCGCCATCCGCCTGGTGCTCGACCGTGCCGCCACCACGCAAGAAGCTGTCGACCTGCTTTCCGCCTACGACATGCACGCCATGGCAGGACGCGATTACCACTTCTTTATCAACGACGCCGCCGGTGACGCGCGCGTAGTAGAGTGGGATCCGCGCGATCCGGACCGTGCTTTCAAAGCGACTCCTGTACGCCAGGTTACGAACTTCTACGCCTGCTATGGCGACGAAGTGCTGCCCAACCAAAAGAATGGCGAGCTGGGCCATGGTAAAGAGCGCGCCGTCGCAATCGCCGATGTCCTTGACGCCCATGTCGGTGCCCAGGACGAAACGATTGTCTGGAAAGCCCTGCGTGCCGCAGCGCAAGAACCCAATCCGGAAGATATCACCAGCAATACGCAATGGTCGGTCGTCTTTGACAATACCGAACCCGCCGCCGCCATTACGCTGCGCCGCCACTGGGGCGACGTCGACGCCTTCGCACTGTAAGGACCCAGGCTCGTCGACCTTACGCTCGCCTGACGTTGTTTACATTTCTATACGCTTGAGCTAACACGTTTTACCCCCGTATCAACAGTGTGCGGGGGTAAACTTATGCGCATGTTATAACTTGCCCGGAAGGATTCACCATGCTTAGGATCGGTCTTCTTACTAGTGGCGGCGACTGCCAGGCGCTCAACGCCACCATGCGCGGCATTGTCAAAACGCTTATGACCAATAGCGAAGAACCTATCGAGATTTATGGCTTTGAGGACGGCTATCAGGGCCTTATCTACAGCAGGTTCCGCGTCATGACGCCCGCCGATTTTAGCGGCATCCTCACCCGCGGCGGCACCATCCTGGGCACGAGCCGCACACCGTTCAAGCGTCTGGATACCCCCGAGGCCGATGGTGTCGAGAAGGTGCCGGCGATGGTCCACACCTATCATAAGCTGCAGCTCGACTGCCTGTTTATGCTGGGCGGTAACGGCTCCACCAAGACCGCCAACCGCCTGCGCGAAGAGGGCCTCAACGTTATCGCGCTGCCCAAGACCATCGATAACGACACCTGGGGCACCGAGCTGACGTTTGGCTTTACGAGCGCCATCGACGTCGCCACCAAGTGCATCGACGACATTCACACCACCGCTTCGAGCCACGGCCGCGTGTTCGTTATCGAGATCATGGGCCACAAGGTTGGCTGGATTCCACTGTACGCCGGCGTCGCGGGCGGCGCGGACGTCATCCTGATTCCAGAGATCCCTTACGACATGGAAAACGTCATCAAGACCATCGAACATCGCATGGAGACCGGCAGCCGCTTTACCATCGTGGCCGTCGCCGAGGGCGCTATCTCCAAGGAGGACGCGGCTCTGTCCAAGAAAGAGTACAAGAAGAAGCTCGCCGAGCGTACGAGCCCGTCGATTGTCTACGACATCGCCAAGGAGATCGAAGCCAAGACCGGTCGCGAGACCCGCGTCGCCATCCCCGGTCACACGCAGCGCGGCGGTCAGCCCGACGCCCAGGACCGCATCTTTGCGACCCAGTGCGGCGTCGAGGCGGCTCTCGGCTGCCTACGCGGCGAGTTTGGCTACATGATTGCCCTGCGCGACGGCAAGATGTGCCACATGCCGCTCGAGGATGTCGCCGGCAAGCTCAAGTATGTCGATCCCCAGAGCGATCTGGTGCGCGAGGCCAAGGCGTTGGGCATCAGCTTCGGCGACGAATAGCCTCGGCCGAAACTGCTCTCATCGGAGGCCCCAGGGCTTACCTCCCAAATCGTCCTCGGACATGTCAGGATCCCGCCGTGTGCTTCGCGCGGCGGGATCCTTCCGTCCTGCGGAAAGATTTGGGAGGTAAGCCCTGGGGCCTCCTGCGGTAACTAGGGAGGCCGTGGCTATTCGTCTTCTTGCTGCGGGTGCCTGGGGTAGGATGCGGCGTGCATTTTTGGGAGTATTCAGCAGCCGAGGGTGCCTGCATACTGGATTTTGGGCGAAAGGCAGGCACCATGGGCCGCATCCTGTAAAAAAACGAGCGGCTCTAGAGGCGTTGGGACTCAGAATCGGGGCTTTCAGCGCGGTTTTGTGCACCCGCCCCCGCGCCCGCGGACCCCGGGATGCTGAATACTCCGGAATTTGCACGGCGCCCCCTGGGGTACCTGTGGGCAAAAAGCAACCGCCCCGTCAAAGTATGCATTTGGCGGAGCGGTTTATGCAAAAATACTGCTGCGGGCGCGTCGGCAGCTCGCTAGAACTTGAATCCCAGGACAGGTTACTCGGCGCTCTTGAGGGCGCCGACCATGTCGATCTTATTGAGAGTTCGGTTGGTGGCGAGGTTGACGATGATCGTAAAGCCGAAGGAAAGCACCACGGCAAGCACGTAGCTCAGCGGCTCGACTTCGACGTCAAAGTACAGCGACGGCATCTGCAGGATGTACGTAAAGCTCTCGGCAAGCAGGCCACCCAGCGGCACGCCCAGTGCGGTGCCAATCGCCGTGAGGATCAACGTCTCCTTGTTGACGTAATGGTGTACCTCGCCACGGCGGAAGCCCAGCACCTTGATGGTCGCCAGCTCGCGCTCGCGCTCGGAGATATTCGTGTTGGACAACGTAAACACCACCACAAACGACAGGCACGCCGCCATAAAGGTCACGAGCACCACGACGGAATTGATGATAGTGAAGTTCGCCTCGTAGTTCTGCCAATGTTCGGCCGTGCTCGAGATGGTGAGCCAACCGTCACTCTTAAGATTCTTGCTAAACGCAATCTGGTCGGCCGACGAGCCCTTAAGCAGCACAAAGATGCCGTTAAGACGCGCGCTTCGGCCGAACGCGCGCTCATAGGTGCCCTGCGTCATATAGAGCGTGTTGCCCAAATAGTTGAGCGAGATGTCGCTGACTTTGACCTTGGCGACGTTGAGCGACGAATCCTGGACCTGCGCCGTGTCGCCCGGCTGAATCCC
>CAVKNR010000133.1:0-4048 GCA_963657575.1 Sodaliphilus sp. | reverse complement strand
GGCGATGCGCTTCATGGCGGCATCGGCGGATGCTTGGTCGGGCGCCTCGGCCAGCACGCGGATAACCGACTCGGTTCCACTCTTGCGCACGAGCACGCGGCCCTCGCCTGCCAGCGCAGCCTCGGCCTCGGCGATGGCGTTCTGCACGCCCATGTTCTCGAGCGCGGCGTCCTTGTCCGCCACGTGCACGGCCACCTGCGCCTGCGGCAGCAGCTTGCACGGAGCCGTGAGCTGCGAGAGCATCTCGCGCTCGGCACGAATCACTTCCATCACGCGCAGCGAGGTCATAATGCCGTCGCCCGTGCGCTCGATATCGCCAAAGATCGTATGGCCCGTCTGCTCGCCACCCAGGCTGTAGCCGCCCTCGCGCATCTTGGCATACACGTGACGGTCGCCCACGCCGCTGGTCACGGCGCTCAGTCCGGCAAGCTCCAACGACTTGATCAGGCCAAAGTTGCTGGCGATCGTCGGTACCACGGTACCGCCCGAGAGACGCCCGTGCTTGTTCAGGTACACGCCGCACACGTACAAGATCTGGTCGCCGTCGACCACGCGGCCGCGCTCGTCCACGGCCAGGCAGCGGTCGGCATCGCCGTCGTAGGCAAAGCCCACATCCAGGCCCTGCTCCACCACGTGGCGCTGCAGGCGCTCAATATGCGTAGAGCCGCAGTCGACATTGATGTTAAAGCCGTCGGGCGCGGCATTGATCACGCGCACATCGGCGCCCAGTGCGTCGAACACCGGCTTGGCCACCGAGGATGCCGAGCCGTTGGCGCAATCGATGCCGATCTTGACGCCCTGCAGCGAAAAGTTCGCGCTGGCGATGAGCGAAGCAATGTAGCGGTTGCGACCCTGCATGTAGTCCACCGTGGCGCCGATGTGGTTGCCCGTTGCCAGCGGCACCTCGCTCTTGCCATCGATGTAGTCCTCAATGAGCTCCAGCACGTCCTCGTCCATCTTAAAGCCGTCGCTGTTGACGAGCTTAATGCCGTTATCGCAAAACGGGTTGTGGCTCGCGCTGATCATGATGCCGCAATCGAAGCAGCCTTCCACAGTCTGATGCGCTACGCCCGGCGTGGGGATCACGTGCAGCATATAGGCGTCCGCACCGCTCGCGACCAGGCCGCTCACCAGCGCCGCCTCAAACATATAGCTCGAGCGGCGTGTGTCCTTGCCCACGATGACGCGCGCCTTGCGCTCGCGGTTGGCGCCGTAATACCAGCCCACAAACCGGCCAATCTTATAAGCGTGCTCTACCGTCAGCCCAACGTTGGCCTCACCGCGAAAGCCGTCGGTGCCAAAGTACTTCATGCGCTCTCCTTACAAAATGGGGGCGAACAGATTGCCTGTCCGCCCCAAAATGGTACTCGATTATCTGCGCTACCAGAAAAATCCTACGCCGACGCGCTGTCGCGAGCCGCCTGGCATGTAGGAGTCTGACGCAGCGTAAGCGGCTTGTCCCCCGCCTCGGCCGACGTGGTCAGCGTATACGTAATCGTCGTCGTCTCGCCAGCATGCAGGTCAACGGTGCCCGAATAGAAGGGGATTCCATGCCACGTAGCGGCGCCAAGACCAAACTGGGTGCCCTCGACGGTCAGATCAGTAATGTTGCCGCCCGTCGGGGCAAACAACGAGACATTCAGACGCTCGTCATCACGCGCGGCATCGGGCGCGCTCGCCGCAACGTAATCGGGCAGCTTGCCAGCTTCCTCCTGCGTCATGATGTTCGTCAGGGTAACGGTGATGCGATAGGAGCATGTGCCGTCGCCGTTCTTCACGCCCTGGCCAATCTGCGTGTCGGCGTTCAGGTACCAGTCCAGCTTGGAGAAGCTCAGGTTGTTAAAGTAAACACCGGCAACGGGATCGGCACTCGGATCATCCGGATCGGGCAGCGAAGCGTCAATGCCCGTCTCTTTGATGGCATTCTGCTCATCATCGTTTCTCATCCAAGCAATCAGACGACCCTCTTCGGCACCGCGCTCGAATGCACCGACAAGCTTTGTAACGTCGACGTCACCGATGCCACCGAGAATCTTGTCGAAGGCAGCGCTGGCGACGGATGCAAAGATGCCGTCCGACTCCTCGACCGGATAGTTCCAGTAAACATCGTGCATGAGGACCTTTGCGGCGTTGGTGCCGTCGACAACCGTTCCGTCGGGCAGCGAGACATTACCGACGAGGCCCAGCAGATACTGCAGGAACACCGGGTCGATACCCACGACGCCGTCAACGTCCTGCCCATACTGGGACTTCCACAGCGCAGCGACACGCTGCGAGTTGCGGGGCCAATCGGGCGAATACGCGTTACCAGAGTTGTACAGGTTACTGTGGTCACCAAACAGTGCCTCGTCCTCTTCGTCGACGCTCTCAACCGCCTCGTCTTTGCCAAGCGCAATACATGGAACAAACTCGCCAATCGACATCTGGCCGTCGGTGACCGAAATCAGGCCCTGCGAACCGCCAAAGCCGCCGCAAGCACGAATCTCGACGTTGTTCATGGCGTACACAAGGTAGTTGCGCGTCTGGCCGTTGGCGCCGAGCATCTGGGGAAGGACGGGGGCGACCTTCTCCGCCGCGTCAACCGCGCCGTTGAGGGTGGCAAAGCCGTCCTTGGCCTTATCGACCAGCTCGGTCACCTGGGAAATATGAGTATCGCCAATGCCCTGGACCTTCTCGTTGGCGCTCTTGAACACCTTCGAGCTGCTGGAAAGCGAATCAGCGACCGCCTGCAGCGCGGACACGTTAATCATGCCGTCCTGGAACAGCTTGCCGGGCGTAGCCTGCGAAAGGTTATCGGCCATGGGAACCAGCGCATTGCTCGAGACATCGGACAGGGCGTCAATCATGGTGCGGGCCGCATTGATATCGCTGCCATACACCGGGATAAACGAAGCCGCCGCCCACAGCGGGCTCGAGGTCTCCGCCTTCATGCTGTTACAGAGCTCATCGATCTTCTTCGCGTCGTCAGGCAGCGTCGAAAAATCGCCCGACGTGACCTTATCCTTAAGGCCACCGACGATCTCGACAGCCTCCTTCGCTTCGCTCTTTACGGTCTTTGCCGAGTTAAGCAGCATAAAGCCGCTTGCGCCAAGCGCAACGAGAAGCACCGCGGCTACAGCGGCAATAATGGCGCCGGTGTGACGCTTTTTGCGCTCGCCCTTGCGATGGCGATGACGGACCAGACCGTCAGAGGTCGAACTCGACGAAGCGTCGCTACCGTAGTTCAAGCCAAAATCGTAATAATCTTCCTTGGAACCCGAGCCCGCAAACTCGGCACCGCTATCATCCAGGCGGGCGAACGTGCCAGTCTCGGAGGCGCCGGTGTAAATCGTGCCAAGGTTACCCGTAAGCCCCGCGCCACCGGCAGAGGGAGTATTGTTGGCGGCCTTGCCGGCATTAACGTTGCCGGCGCCATTCGCGGCGTTGGCAACACCCTCGTTGTTCGCGGGTACCGAAGGAGCCCCGCTCGGCTGCGACGTGGAGGTTGCACCGCCCGCAAAGACATTCCCTCTTGCACGGCCGGTCTTTTTTGCCTTTTGAGACTGCTCGTACAGAGCGGTAAACATCGCCGTCTCGCCCGGGGACACGCGCTTACCGGAACCGCCCTGTCCAGCGCCGCCCGGCGTGCCGGCCTTACCAGCCCCGTTCGGACGCGGCGGAACTGCAGGGCGGCCGCTATCGCTGCCCTTAAAGTGATTACCAGCCATAAAGAAATCCTCGCAATTGAGTCGCAATGAAAAAGTCCATAACGTTACTAGTTTATGGCATTTTGAGCATCGACAGCTAAACTCCAGACACGGACATCAATTGGCGAAAATGCGGCACAACACCTTTCCTGTCTTGGCGGCGGCGCCAGCTACACCGTGAGGAACATCATCACGATGATCATGGCAAAGCCGATAAGGTCGGTCGGCAAAAACACCGTGCCCAGCATAACGGCGCTGGTGATGGTCGCCGAGACGGGCTCCACGGTTCCGATGAGACTCGCACGCACCGAGCCGATGTCCTTAACGCCCTGCATATAGAGCATGTAAGCAAAAAACGAGCC
>CAVKNR010000132.1:0-4074 GCA_963657575.1 Sodaliphilus sp. | reverse complement strand
CTGTTCGATATCTGCGAGGCGGCGCATCACGTGCCCGAGTGGATCATCATCTGCGGCATCGAGATTATCGGCTCGTTTGTGATCCTCTTTACCATCGCCCCGGTGCTGGCACTTGCCATGGCTGTGGTGACGGCGGCGTTTGCGGTCATCATGTTTTGGCAGAACATGCGTATGCGCGAGGTCTTTAGCGACAACCGCAAAAAGATCAGTGGCATCAATGCGCAGCTGCAGGATTCGCTGGCGGGCATGCGCGTAGTCAAGAGCTTTGCCAACGAGGAGACCGAGCGTGCCAAGTTCCGCGCCTCCAACAATCGCTATCTTTCGTCCAAGGAGAACATGTATCACGCCATGGGCGTCTATACCGCGACGTATGGCCTGCTCTCTGGTGTGCTCTATGTGATCGTGGTGCTGCTGGGCGGCTGGCTGGTCGCCCAGGGACAGCTGCAGGCGGTCGATATGGCGACCTTTGCACTCTATATTTCGCTGTTTTGCACGCCGCTCGAGACACTCGTCAATTCGGCCGAAACGTATCAGAAGGCTATCGCCGGCTTTAAGCGTATGGACGAGGTGCTTTCGACCGCGCCGGATATCCAGGACAAGCCGGGCGCTACGGATCTGCAGGTGACTGCCGGCGCCGTGGAGTATCACGACGTGTGCTTTAACTACGAGGATGTCGAGCTGGGCGAGGGCGATGCCGACGAGCGTCCTGTTATCGACCACATGGACCTGTCTATCAAGCCCGGGCAGACCATCGCTTTGGTTGGCCCTTCGGGCGGCGGCAAGTCCACGACCTGTTCGCTGCTGCCGCGCTTTTATGACGTGGCCACCGGATCCATTAGCATCGACGGCCAGGACGTGCGTGATGTAACGCAGCAGAGCCTGCGTCGCGCCATCGGCCTGGTGCAGCAGGATGTCTATCTGTTTGACGGTACGATTGGCGAGAACATCGCCTACGGCAAGCCGAGCGCTACGGCGGAAGAGATCGCCGACGCCGCCCGTCGCGCCAATATCGATACCTTTATCGAATCGCTTCCGCAGGGCTACGACACCGTGGTAGGCGAGTGCGGCAGCCGTCTTTCGGGCGGACAGAAGCAGCGCGTTGCCATCGCGCGCGTGTTTCTCAAGAACCCCAAGATCCTGATCTTGGACGAGGCGACGAGTGCTTTGGATAACGAGAGCGAGGAGGCGGTGCAGGAGTCGCTCGAAGAGCTGGCACGCGGCCGCACCACGATTATCATCGCCCACCGTCTTTCGACCATTAAGCATGCCGATGAGATTGCGACCGTTGAGCATGGTCGCGTTGTGGAGCGTGGCACGCACGAGGAGCTTCTCGCCCGTGGCGGCACCTATGCCCGTTACTATCGAATGCAGTTCGAAGGTGCGCGTGCGCACGAGCTCGACTGATTGATATGACAGGAAGTTTATGGCTGACAAGAACCCTTTGACTCCGGAAGAAGTGACGGAGTTATTCTCCGAAATCGATGCATCCGGCGTCTTGGATCCTACGCTTGCCAAAAAGCGTACCGAGCGCATGCGTGAGAAGGAGGCTGCGGCCAAGCGCGGTGACAAAGCGGCGCTAGCGCAGCTGCGCAGCGAGGACCGCGCGAGCCAGGCAAAACATATCGACCCGCTGTCCGAGGACGATCCTTCGGGCTCGCAGGTGAGCCATACCATTACGAAGACCGCGATGGCCGTGGTCATCGGTATTTTGGTGCTGATCGTGGGCATGCAGATCGGCTACGGCGTGATGCGCCGTCTGAATACCGCCAACCTGTCCGAGAGCGTTTCGGTTGATACCGTTTCTACAGCACTCAAGGGTGGACTCGAGTGGGGCAACGGCTTTACGCAGTTCCCGCTCGACTTTACCGTCGATGAAGCCGATGAGCGTACGGGCACGGTCGAGGTGACGGTGTTGGACACATCGTCTGCCAACGAGCTCGAGCTGCTGTCCAACGGGCAGATCCAGGCCGCGGCGCTTGCGACCAACGCGCTGCTCAACGACAAGATCGACCGCGTGGTGTATAACGTTCACGCCTATATCGACGAGGATAGCAACATTCAGCACGATTCCTTCTTTGGCATGTTCCCCGCGCGGGGCCACCAGAGCGCCATTTTGACGTTCGTGTGGACCAAGAGCTCATCCAACGCCACGAGTATCGACTGGAAGATGCGCATCGTGAGTATGGATGACACCATCGCCGAGCGCATTCAGAAGCAGGTGAACTCGGTGTCGTCGTTGATTGAGGATCCGGTGGTGAGCCAGACCAAGATTGACGAGGAAAAGACCGAGCGTGACCTGGAGCATCGTCTGCATGGCCGCGAGATTTTCCGCGGCGGCAAGCCCGATCGCACACCGTCCGAACTGCTGGAACAGGACAAGAAAAAGTAGTCCGCAGCCACATAGAACGATGTCATCCCGCGTGAGCCGCAAGCCCACGCGGGATGATTTTTCTGGGACGGGGATCAAAAAATCATTCTGTCATGTATGCAGTTGGCGACAAAGCCCTGCTTTCAGAATGATTTTTTAATTCCCGTCCCAGAAAAATCATTATGCACAGGAAGTCATAATTATCATTTTGTAAACAATTCTATGTAATTAATGCCATGGGCGATGCTTGCGGTTAGAATACCGCGAGGCCCAACTACACACCTTTAAGCCGGTCCTGTGAGACCGGGAAGGAGAACTATGGCGAACAACCATATTGCGGGCGCTGCCGCCCGCACCATCGCGCCCAGCGAGCTGTGTCAGCGTATGCTGGCTAAAACCAGCAAGGGCACCTGCGGTCCCTGCATCCTGTATCTTGAGGATGGGACTATTTTTTATGGCCGTGCATGCGGTGCCGAGGGTACCGCGACCGGCGAGGTCTGCTTTAACACGTCGCTCGAGGGCTACTTTGAGGTCATGACCGACCCGAGCTATGCCGGTCAAATCGTAACCATGACCTATCCGCAGATCGGCAATTACGGCATTGACGAGGCCGACGTCCAGTCGGCCTTCCCCGGCGATACCGCTCGCCCCGCGAGCGCTCCCGCCATGCGCGGCATGGTCGTCCACGACATGTGCGCCACGCCTTCTAACTGGCGCTCGGCCGTCAGTGTGCCGGAGTACCTGCGTGCACACGGCATCGTCGCTATCGAGGGCGTCGACACCCGCGCTCTCGTGCGCCATCTGCGCGACAACGGTTCCAAGATGGGCATTATCTCGACCGAGATCTTCGACGTCGACGAGCTTGTCGAGCGTCTGGCCGCTGCGCCCACGCTGGTAGGCGAGAACCTGGTCAAGACCGTAAGTTGCCCCGTACCTCACGAGTTTGTGGCCGCCGACCTGCCCGCTACGCATGACTTTGCGCTTGCCCCTGCCGCTCCTGCCCGCCACAAAGTGGTCGCCTACGACTGCGGTGTGAAGCGCGGCATTCTGGAGGGTCTGGTCCGCGCCGGCTGCGACCTTACCGTCGTGCCGTGGGACACGCCCGCGAGTGAGGTGCTCGACATGAATCCCGACGGCGTCTTTTTGTCCAACGGCCCCGGCGACCCCGATGCCGTGGTGGAGACCTACGAGCAGGTGCAGCAGCTGATCGGCAAGGTGCCGGTTTTTGGCATCTGCCTTGGTCACCAGATGATCAGCCTGGCCTGCGGCGCCCAGATGGAAAAGCTCAAATTCGGTCACCGCGGTGGCAACCAGCCGGTCATGAACCTGGTAAGCCGTCGCGTGGAGATTACCGCGCAAAACCATGGCTTTGGCCTGCTGTTCCCCAGCCTGGGCAAGCTTGTCCCCGAGCTTTCGGGCGGCGAGACCGAGCATGCGGCCGATGGAGATCTGCGCGCCTGGGTGCGCCGCGGAATCGCGCCGGTCGTGATGAACGAGTGTTTCGGTCGCATTCGCCTGACGCATGTGAACCTCAACGACGGCACCGCCGAGGGCATCCAGCTGCTCGACGCACCGTGCTTCTCGGTCCAGTACCACCCCGAGGCCTCGCCTGGCCCCACCGATGCCCACTATCTCTTTACCGCCTTTACGCGACTCATGGACGGCGAGGAGAACTACCTGGACATCGACACCGCGAAGGACCGCCT
>CAVKNR010000131.1:0-4171 GCA_963657575.1 Sodaliphilus sp. | reverse complement strand
AGCAAAAAAGGGGACGGGGCGCAAACCCCATCCCCTCTCAATCAACCCGTAAGGTCTACTTACTTGTGATTAGTAGGAAAGCTTCCACATGTAGCGACGCATGGTCAGCGGGTGCTGACGGGCCTCGGCGATCTGGTTGCCGTACTCGCGCATAACGGCGAGGTGCAGCAGCGGGTTGAAGTAGGTGACGACGCTCGCGGGCACGGCGTCGGCCAGGCCGTAGTCCTTGGAGTCGATCAGAGCGACCTTGGCGCCCATGCGCTCAAGGAAGGTGAGGGCGCGAGCGTCCATCGGACGGGTGGCGCCATCGGACATGAAGAAGACGTAGGGCTTACCCTCGGTGGAAACCTCGAACGGGCCGTGGAAGTACTCGCCGGTGTTGTAGGCGGCGGCGTCGATCCACTGCATCTCGGTGAACAGGAAGGCGGCGTGAGAATAAGCCATCTTCTCGGAGGCACCGGAAGCCATGAAGTAGATCATCTTGTCGTCCTTGAAGTCCTCGGCGAACTTCTTGGCGAGCTTCTTGCAGTGCTGAGCGGCGTTCTCGCAGAGCTCGAAGACGTTGGTGAGGCCGGTGATCATGTCCTCGTAGTGGTCATAGCCCTCGGTCTGCTGAAGGATCTCGAGAGCAAGAGCGATGGCATAGCCGGGCTTCTCGCACTTGGCAGCGTAGTTGGCGTGGAAGCCGTGAACGATAACGTGGTCGGCGTCGACGGTCAGAGCGGAGCCAGCCTTGTTGGTGAGGGAGACGACCGGGCAGTTGTGCTTCTTGGCGGTCTTGTTGGCCTCGACGGTCTCGGGCGTGGAGCCACCGAGGGAGCAGGTGATCACGAAGGTGTGCTCGTTGACCCAGGAGGGCGTGTCATAGTTGAACTCGTTAGCGGTGAAGATCTGAACGTTCAGCTTGTCCGTGTTGTTGGCCAGGAAGTACTTGGCGGGGTAAAGGTCGGACATGGAGGCACCGCAGCCGACGAAAGCGACGCTGTGGATCTCGTGGTTGGACAGGACGTCAGCGACGATCTGCTTAGGGAGGTTAAGGTCGATCTCGTACATCTGACACATTCCTTTCGATTTTTGCGGCGCCACATTGCCGGGCGCTCGCAGGGTTACCGTGGTTTGGACCGAGTCGCCGGCCCGTTAAGGATGCGACAAAGGGACTGTCTCATTGTCGCATTTTAGGGATGGAAGCCTGCCTGGGGTATGGGATGCCAGGCAGGCCCCCGGGGGAAAGCGGTTAAGCGCTTGGTCGCGACTAGGCCAGGATGCCGGCCGCGGAGAGGGCGATGCCGCCCACGATGGCGATCACGAGAAGCCAACCGGTGTTGACGTTCTTCTTGATGAGCCAGTACATAAGGCCGGTGAGGCCAAGGGAGATCATCTGGGGCATCATGCCGTCCAGGATGTCCTGGATAACGACGGTGCCCTCAGCGAACTGCAGCGGGGTAGTGGCGCCAATCAGCGTAGCGATCATGCCGCCCACGGACATAAGGCCCACGATGCCACAGACATACATGAGCTTCTCCATGAGGTCGCCGCCCTGAAGCTTGCTCAGGTACTCGTGGCCGCCCTGATAGCCCATCTTGGCTGCGAACCAGGTGATCAGCACAGAGGGGACGATGGAGATGAGCATGGCCAGGATCGGGCCCATGATGGAGCCCTGCTGAGCCAGCTGAACGCCCAGGCCAAAGGCGATAACGCGGATGGTGCCCTGGAAGAAGGAGTCACCGATGCCGGAAAGCGGACCCATGAGGGAGGTCTTGACCGCGTTGATCGAATCGGGATCGAAGTTCTCGGGATCCTTGGCGTACTCCTCCTCCATGGAGGCGGTGAGGCCTAGGATGAAGGCGCTCGTCTGCGGGGTGCAGTTGTAGAACGCCATGTGACGGTGGTAAGCCTCTTTCTTAGCAGCAAGCTGCTTGGGATCGGACTCATCCGGATAGAGGCGATCGAGCGTGGGAACCATACCGTAGAGGAAGCCCATGTTCATCTGACGCTCGTAGTTCCAAGAAGCCTGGATGGCCCAGGAGCGCCAGAAGAACTGGCTGACCTTCTTGTTCAGGGACACGTCCTTGGTTGCGGTTGCCATAGTGTGTTCCTCCTTAGTCTTCGTCGTCTTCGAGCGGATCGTAGTCGGAATCGACACCGGCGGCTGCATGGGAACCGTTGAACTTGAAGCCCATGAAGACGACAGCCAGGCACACACCGATCAGAGCGACCGCGATGACGGACAGGTTGAGGTAAGCGGCGAGCAGGAAACCGATGAACAGGAACGGAGTCATACCCTTCTTGATCATCATGGTGAGCAGCAGGGCCAAGCCGTAGGCGGTCATGATCTTGGTCGAAACGTTAAGACCAGTGGACAGCCACTCGGGAACCATGTTGACGATGGCCTGGACCAGGTCGGTGCCAACAAAGACGGCGAGGAAGATCGGCAGGAAGTACATGACGGCGTACAGACCGGAGCCGGCGCAGATGTGCATACGGTAGGCGGTCTTGAACTTTCCGTTATCGATCGCGCTATCGGCCACATGGGTGAGGGCGGCGATGATGGAACGGAACACGATGCCGAGGAGCTGACCCAGGACGGCGACCGGGATGGCGATCGTCATGGCGGTCTCGGCGGAAGCATCGGTCAGGCACGCAAAGGCAGCGGCCACGATGCCGCCCAGGACCATATCGGGCGGAACGGCGGCGCCGACCTGCACCAGGCCCATGGACACGAGCTCGACGGCGGCACCGACGGCAAGGCCGGTGGGCACATCGCCCAGCAGCAGACCGACGAGCGTAGCGCCAACGAGGGGCTGCTCGAAGTTAAGACGACCGAGCAGGCGGGAGTCCCACATGCAGAACACGCCGACGAGGCCGACGAGCACCGCACTGATGAACGTATTCATACCCTTCTCCTTTCAGTCAGGCAAAAGCCTGGTTGATTACAGCTTGGCGTCGATGTCGACGCTCTGATACGTAGGGGTCTGCTGGACATAGAGCTTGATGCCCATGTCGAGCAGCTGGTTGACGTCGGCCTTCTGGGTGGCGTCGAGGAAGACGGAGCTGTCCTTGCCGCCGACCTGGTCGGCACCGTCGTGGTTGGCGGTGGCGCCCAGGTTGATGGCGTCGAGCTTGTAGCCCTGGCAGAACTGCAGCATCTCGGCCGTGTTGCCAAAGACGAACATGACGCGCTCGCCGAGGGTGTTGAGCTTGTCCATCTTGGCGAGGGCACGCTCGACGGTGAAGACGTTCAGACGCACGCCCTGGGGCTTGGCCAGCTTAAGAGCGCCCTTCTTGATGTCATCGTTGGCGGCAGCGTTGTCGACGACGATGATGCGCTCGGCCTGAACCTTGGTGGTCCAGGTAAAGACGACCTGGCCGTGCAGCAGACGGTAGTCAAGACGTGCGAGAACGATCTTGGCGGGACCGGAGCTGTGACGGGACGCCTTAGCCTTCTTGACGGGAGCCGCGGCAGCCTCGACCGGTGCGTTGGGGTTGGTCAGACCGGTGCGGGCCTCGTTGATGAGGGCCGCGAGCTCGGCGCCCTTGACGGGAACGGGGCTCATAGCGAGCGTGAGCGCCAGCGGGATGTTGAAACCGCTGACAACCGTGAACTTCGTGCCGTTCTTGGAAAGCTCGACCATGTTGTTGTTGACCGAGCTGCCGAGCATATCGGTCAGCACATAGACGGTGTCGTCCGCGTTGAACGTGGCGATCATGGCGTCCACCTTATTGGTGATGGGCTCCTTGTCGTCACGAGCAAGCGACACGACGTGGACGTTCGACACGTCGCCGAGAACCATCTCGAGCGTGTCTTTGGCGCCTGCGGCCAGGCCGCCATGAGATGCGAGAATGATCTGATTCATCTTGCCTCCTCCTTTTCGTTATGGTCATTATAACGTCTTATACGTCGCCTATATTGCTAATTAGTATAAAGACCGTTCGCGGGTGAAAATCGACCGTTGACGGGTTTAACGTACTTGAAACGTTGGGGCCGGGTAGGCCGGCGCGGGCTGGATAACCCCAGGTCAGACCCTGCGCGCAATCCTCTATCGCACGAAGTACCAGGGGCTTTCCTGCACGGTGGGCTCCAGCGCAATGCCGGTGCGTTCCTTAAACAGATCCATGTCCTGCGATTTCTCCGTCCACCACGCGTTGGGCTTAAAGGTCATGCTCTCAACGA
>CAVKNR010000130.1:0-4172 GCA_963657575.1 Sodaliphilus sp. | reverse complement strand
CAGATTGACGATCTTGAGGACGAGATTCGCGAGCGCGTTGCCCGCAAGGAGCGCGTGCTGGTGACCACGCTCACCAAGCGCATGGCCGAGGACCTGACCGACCATCTGCTTGATGCCGGCATTAAGGTCAATTACATGCACTCCGATACGGCGACGATGGACCGTGTCGAGATCCTGCGAACGCTGCGCGAGGGAAAGATCGATGTTCTCGTTGGCATCAACCTGCTCCGCGAGGGTCTAGACCTTCCCGAGGTCTCGCTGGTGGCAATTCTCGACGCTGACAAGGAAGGTTTCTTGCGCAATCGCCGTTCGTTGATTCAGACGATTGGCCGTGCGGCCCGTAATGCCGAAGGCGAGGTCATCATGTATGCAGACGTTGTGACCGATTCGATGAAAGAGGCCATTGAGGAGACGCAGCGCCGTCGCGAGATTCAGAAGGCATATAACGAAGAGCACGGCATTGTGCCCAAGACGGTCCGCAAGGCCATTAACGACATTTCGAGCTTTATTGCCGAGGCCGAAAAGACTGTGGGTTCGAAGGGGCGCTCGAGAGGCGATTCGCTGGGTCACGGTGCGTTCTATACACCCGACGAAAACGGCGAGGGCGCCGCGCCGGAGACGGTGGCAACCGAGCAGACGCTTGCCGAGCAGCTGGAAGGGCTACCGCATGACGAGCTCGTGCGGATCGTCGAGACCATGGAGGAAGACATGCGTAACGCTTCCGCTGCCATGGACTTTGAGGAGGCGGCACGTCTGCGCGATGCCGTCGTTCAGATTCGGGCGATGCTCGAGGGCGCGTCTGAGGACGAAACGATCGAGCGTTTGCGTTCGCAGGCTCGCAAGGGCTCTACCTTTGCTTCGGGCAGAAAACGCCAGGGTGCACGATTCAGGAAGTAGTGAACAGGCCCCGAGTTCCCTGTGGAGCTTGGGGCCTGTGTCGTTCGGACGCGGGAGTTCGTGCACTAGAGGTCTGCTATCAGCGCCTCAGCGCAACGGATGCCGTCGGTGGTGGCACTCATGATGCCGCCGGCATATCCGGCACCCTCGCCGCAAGGGTAAAGGCCCGGAGTCGACGCGGCATGGCATGTTCGATCGCGGGTGACGGTTACCGGGGAGCTCGAACGCGTCTCCACGCCAGTGAGGACCGCATCGGGGCGGTCATAGCCACGCAGTTTCTTACCGAGCAGGGGGATTCCCAAACGAAGCGATTCGACGATATGCTGCGGGAGGGCATCGTCGATCGCCGTCCAGGTCACGCCAAGTGGATAGGTTGGTTTTACCTTTCCGGGTGCCGTGCTGGCGCGTCTAGCAAGGAAATCTCCGACGAGCTGTGCCGGCGCGTTCCAGTTGGAGCCACCCAGGCGATAGGCGGCTCGCTCGCAGGCGCGCTGGAGCTCAATGCCTGCGAGCGGATCATCGTCGGGAAGGTCGTCAGGTGTGACGTTAACGAGTAGGGCGGCATTCGCGTTGCGCCCGTTGCGGGCATTGAGGCTGGCTCCGTTGACGCACAGATGGCCCTGCTCGGAAGAAGCCGCGACAACCTGTCCGCCGGGGCACATGCAAAACGAGAACACACTGCGGCCGTTGGGGAGATGGGCGACAAGCTTGTAGGGGGCTGCTCCGAGTGCCGGGTGTCCCGCCGAAAGGCCATATTGGGCACGGTCGATGTCGCGCTGTGGATGCTCGATGCGCACACCCATGGCAAAGGTCTTTTGCGCGAGGGCAACGTTATGTTCTTTGAGAAGCTCGAATACGTCGCGGGCTGAATGGCCGCAGGCGAGAATGAGGTGCTTTGTGGCGATTGTCTCGCTTGTGGTTTCTTGGGGCGGTTGGACATCGACGCCGGTGATGGCGCCAGATCCATCGGTTCGAATATTGACGAGCTTTGTTCGATAGCGGACGGTACCACCGAGCTGCTCGATGCGCTGAGAAATGTTGGTGACGACGGTGGGGAGGATGTCGGAGCCAATGTGCGGCTTGGCGTCCCACAGGATGTCGCGAGGTGAGCCCGCTTCGACGAAGGTCTCAAGAATCAGTCGATGGGCAGGATTCTTGGTTCCCGTGTTGAGCTTGCCGTCCGAGAAGGTCCCTGCGCCGCCCAAGCCAAATTGGATATTGCTTTCGGGGTCGAGGATACGCTCCTTAAGAAAGAGATCAATCGCTTCCGAGCGGCGAAGTGCGGGGTCGCCTCGCTCGATGAGCAGGGGTTTAAGGCCCGCTTCGGCAAGGGTGAGGGCGGCGAAGAGCCCGGCGCAACCGGCGCCGACAACGACGGGACGCCCCTTGGGTGCATTTGGGACAGGGTTGGGGAATGAAGGAGTCTCGCCGTCTACCATGCGGATGCGCGAGCGGTCGCGCTCGGCGACGCGGTCGACCACCTCCTGCTCGAGTCGGGAGCTTGTCAGCTCAACTCGAAAGCTCAAAATAAAATGGACATCTCGCATTTTACGGGCATCGATTGACTTGCGATGGAGCTCAATGGCTTTAATCTGGGAATCCTCGCATCGCAGAGCTCGCTTGACGGCGCGTCTACCAATAGCAAGACAGGCAGTTTCGTCGCCGGCCTCATCGAGTGACGCGTGGACTTGGGTGATTTCGATCATCGAGGTCTCCTTAGATGCAAGAAAGAGGCCGCCCGGTGTCCCAGACGGCCCGAATGCGTTTTGATTATAGACTGCGCGGCTATAGGCTGCTTGCAGCGCGAATGCCCGAGATCCAAGCCCACGCAAGGTTGAAACCGCCGCAATCGGCATCGATGTCGAGCGCCTCGCCACAGATGTAAAGCGGGGCGCCTGCCGCGTTGCTCACGCAGAGGTTGGGAGCTGAGACGCTCTCGATGGGCACGCCGCCGCGCGTGACCTGGGCCGAACGCTCCTCTGTCGTTCCCTCGACGAGCAGCTTAAAGTGCTTGAGGATTGAGACTAGATGGATGACGTCGTGCGACCCGGGGTGGCACTGTTCGAATGCGGTGCAGACAACGTGTGAGAACTGCGGGGCGAGCATGCCGTCGAGCCAGCGGGGGTCGCGGGGCGAAAAGCCGCCGAGCAACTCAACTCGCTGGTTGAGCATATCGAGCAACTCGTCTTTGGAGAGGTCGGGGAAAACGTCGAGCAGAATCGTGTCGCCGCGCTGGACGCGACGGGAGAGGTTGAAGGCGGCAACGCCCGAGATGCCAAAGGTTCGGAAGAGCACTTCGCCGTCTTCGCGCCAGAGCTCCTCGTGATTGCGGGTGAGCGTCAAACGGGCGCGGACGCGCAGGCCATCCAGCGTCTTGAGCGCAGCCTGGTCGCCGAAGACCGATGCCGACACGGGGCAGAGGACGGGGTGCTGCGGTGTGAGGGAAAGATTGAACGTCTTCGCGATGTCGGCGGGGCTGCCGCCCGTAGCGATAATTACGGCCTTTGCCTGCAGCGTCTCGTTCCTGCGAGAGGTGTCGGCGAGCGCCTTCCGAAGCGAGCGGACCTCCGTTTTTCGGTCGTCGTGCTTTTTTGCCTTGAGTGCTCGCGCGGGACGATCTATTTGGAGTGTCCAGCCCTCGGGGGCTTTGAATGCCGAGGCGACGTTTGCTCCACAGATCAAGGTGATACCCAGGTGATTGCAAGCGTTGAGAAGTGCGTCGCGCACCGATTCGGCACGAAGGGAGCGCGGATACAGCCGGCCCTCCTCGGAGGTCGTCATGATGCCCAGCGAGGAGAAGAAACTGCTGAGCTCTTGCTCGGGCTGGGGACCCATGACGGATTCGACGAATGCGGGGTGGTTGTACCGTTGGAAATCAATTGATTCGTTGGAAAGGTTGCAGCGGCCGTTGCCGGTCGCAAGGAGTTTAAGGCCGCAGGCAACATCGCGCTCAACGATGCAGGTGCTTTTGCCTGCGCGTGCGGCCGTAATGGCGGCGGCGAGACCCGAGGCCCCGCCGCCGATTACCAAGACGTCATAGGAGGCGTTTGCGTTCACTTAGGCCTCGGCGGTTTCGTGCGGGGCAATGGCCTCGACGGCAGAGACGACCTGGGGCAGCATACGTGCGGGCAGTGCGGTCTCAACCTCGCCCTTATCGCAAGCCTCGGCGAGTGCCGGATTGATGGGAAGCTGCCCTAGGATCTCGAGGTTGTAACGCTCGGCGACCTCGGGGAGCTTGCTCTTGCCAAAGACCTCGATCTTCTTGCCGCAATCGG
>CAVKNR010000129.1:0-4181 GCA_963657575.1 Sodaliphilus sp. | reverse complement strand
ACCTTCGTCGACAGCTACCAGACGGCGCTCGAGGGGCTCAACAAGGGCGATGTGAGCGACGTGGTCGAGTCGACGTACGGTTGCCATGTCATCAAGTGCACCGACTACTTCCATGTCGATAATCAGGTTGATGACATCAACCAGGTGCCCAAGGACATCAAAAAGTACGTCTCCAACGTGGTGAAGACGCAAGCGGCCAGCACCGCGTACAGCGAGTGGCTGGAGCAGTACAAGAAGGATGCCGACATCACCGTCAACCCCATGCCCAAGGACGTACCCTATAACGTGAGTCTGAAGGGCGTCACCAAGAGTTCGACCGACGATTCGTCGACGACTGAGTAACCATGGGGCGGTGCTCGCGTGAGTGCCGCCCACGCTATTAGAGAGGATTTGCAGATGACCAACGAAGAGCTGCAGAAGGAAATGATCGCCGCCATGAAGGCTAAGGACAAGGTTCGCCTGTCCATTATTCGCCAGGTCAAGGCCGAGGTAAAGAATATCGAGGTCAACGAGCGCCGCGATGTGACCGAGGAAGACGTCAACAGCATGATCAAGCGTCTGATCAAGCAGACGAGCGAGACGCTGGAGATGTCCATCAAGGCCGGCACCGACCAGGAGCGTACCGACAACCTGACCGAGCAGGTCAAGATTCTGGAAAGCCTGCTGCCCGCGCAGGTTTCGGGCGAGGAGCTCGAGGCCCTGATCGAGCAGGTTATCGCCGAGCTGGGCGCCACGTCCAAGAAGCAGATGGGCCAGGTCATGGGCGCGCTCGGCAAGGCCACCGGCGGCAACTTCGACAAGCCGGCCGCGGCAAAGATCGTCGGCGCCCGCCTCGCGTAGGGGCCGAGCGGTACACAGTTGAGGCTGAGGGGGCGTGACCATTGCGGTCGCGCCCCTTTTTGCTGGGCTGGGCAATCATTGGGGACAGACTTAAATGAGTGCCAATGAGCAGGTACTCATTTAAGTCTGTCCCCAATGAGTGGGTTAAAGGTTGCGGGTTCTTTACGGGAATGTAGTGTGGGCTGCGGAAACGCGGTTCTTTCCGTACAATAGTTCAACTCGTGTAAACGCAGGGAAGGGACATTCATGGCAGGCATGATCGAGATCAAGCATCTCAACAAGTACTTTGGCGACCTGCATGTGCTCAAAGATATCAATCTCACCGTCAAGCGCGGCGAGAAGCTCGTAATGATCGGGCCTTCCGGTTCGGGTAAGTCGACGCTCATCCGTTGCGTCGATTATCTGGAGGAGCCCACTTCGGGCGAGGTCGTCATCGACGGTACGCCGCTCACAAAAAAGAATCACCTGGAGATGGCTCGCAAGTATAGTTCCATGGTGTTTCAGCAGTTCAACCTGTATCCCAACATGACGGTGCTGGGCAACCTGACGCTCGCGCCCATCAAGCTGCAAAAGAAGAGCAAGGAGGAGGCGACCGAGATCGCCATCGCCGCGCTCAAGCGCGTCGGCATGGCGCATAAGGCCGGCGAGTATCCGCAGAATCTCTCGGGCGGTCAGCAGCAGCGCATCGCCATCGCCCGTGCCCTGTGCACCAAGCAGCCCATCATCCTGTTTGACGAGCCGACCTCGGCGCTCGACCCCGAGATGGTCCAGGAAGTCTTGGACGTTATGATTGAGCTCGCGCAGGAGGACATCACCATGATCTGCGTGACGCACGAGATGGGCTTTGCGCGCCAGGTGGCCGACCGCGTCATCTTTATGGAGGACGGCCGCATCCTGGAGGAGGGCACGCCCGAGCACTTCTTCGATAACCCCGAGAACCCGCGCTGCCGCGAGTTCCTGTCCAAGATTCTGCACTAGGTGCGGTGATGGACATGACGGATATGACGAGGGCGGCCGTGTCGCGCCGTCACTTTTTGCAGCTGGCGGGCGCCGGCATGCTTGCGCTGACGGGGACCGCGCTTGCCGGTTGCGGCAACTCCACTAGCGGCGAGGGCTCCGACAAGGGGTCCAAGCTTGCGGCCATCAAGTCGCGTGGCCATCTGAATGCCGGCGTTAAGAAGGACGTTCCCGGCTATGGCTATTACGACACCGCCAAGGGCCGCTTTGAGGGCATGGAAGTTGATTTGTGCTACCAGATCGCTGCTGCCGTCTTTGGCGTGAGTTACAAGGAGGCCCGCGCCCAGGAGCTTGTCGAGTTTACCGATGTAACGCCCAAGACGCGCGGCCCGCTGATCGATAACGGCCAGCTTGACGTGGTCGCGGCGACCTACACCATCACCGACGAGCGCAAGAAGAGCTGGGATTTCTCGACGCCGTACCGCACCGACTACGTGGGACTCATGGTCAAGAAGCGTTCGGGCTTTACCTCGATTGAGGACTTGGACGGCAAGGTCATTGGCGTGAGCCAGGGCGCCACCACGCAGGGCCTGATCGAGCAGATGATCAAGGACAACGGCTTTAGCTGCAAGCCCGAGTTTAGGGCCTTTAGCGGCTACCCCATCATCAAGAGTTCGCTCGACGCCGGCAATATCGACGTCTTTGCCATGGACCGCTCCACGCTGGCCGGTTACATGAACGAGACCGTTGAGCTGTTGCAGCCCGAGGTCAAGTTTGGCGAGCAGGGCTACGGCGTGGCGACCAAGAAGGGCTGCGATCTTTCGGCCGTGGTCGATCAGGTGATATGCGATCGCCTGACCGACGGCTGGCTCGACCAAGAGGTCAAGACCTGGGGTCTTGTATAGGCACATCGTCCAAGGAAGGAATCAAATGCTCGAAGGATTATTTGACGCCGACCGTTGGTCGACGACATTTCAAAACATGGGGCCCTTCTGGGAGGGCTTTGGCGTGACGCTACAGGTGGTCGTTGCCGGCCTGCTGTTGTCGCTGGTGCTGGGCACGCTGCTGGGCGTGTTCTCTACCACTCGCTCGCGCGTGCTGCGCGCCATAAGCCGCGTGTACGTGGAGTTTTACCAGAACACCCCGTTGCCCGTGCAGGTGCTCTTTATGTACATGGCCGGTCCGCAGTTTTTGCAGGCCATAACCGGTGCCGACCAGCCGGTGCGCATCGCGCCGTTTGTGCTGGGCTTCTTGGGCGTGGGCCTGTATCACGCGGCCTACATTTCGGAGGTCATCCGCACCGGTATCGAGGCGGTTCCGCGCGGTCAGATGGAGGCGGCCCAGAGCCAGGGCTTCACCCGTGCGCAGGCGTACTGGTACATCGTGCTGCCCCAGACATTCAAGATCATTTTGCCGCCGCTGTGTAACCAGGCGCTCAACCTGGTCAAGAATACGTCGGTGCTGGCGCTTGTGGCCGGCGGCGACCTTATGTACCGTTCCGACAACTTTGTGAGTCTGTACGGTTACCTGCAGGGATACATCGTCTGCTGCCTTATGTACTTCATCATCTGCTTTCCGCTCGCCATGCTGGTGCAGTGGCTCGAGCGCCGCTCCAAGGAGCGTCCGCGCGGCGTGAGCCTGGCCGAGCTGGGGCTCGACAACGTAGAGGAGGCCTAGCGCATGGAAATCTTCAACGCGAC
The DNA here is from genome assembly GCA_963657575.1 of Sodaliphilus sp. Classification (GTDB taxonomy): domain Bacteria; phylum Actinomycetota; class Coriobacteriia; order Coriobacteriales; family Coriobacteriaceae; genus Collinsella. Next base: position 684 of record CAVKNR010000129.1, on the reverse strand, counting down.
CAACCTGCTCTACATTTGGGGCGGCTTTGTTAAGACGATCGAGATCTCGGCGCTGTCGATCTTTTTTTCGCTCATCTTTGGCACGGTGCTGGCGCTCGTTAAAAGCTATGCGCCCCGCCCGTTCCGTATTTTGGTGAGCGCCTATATTGAGCTGTTCCGTTGCACGCCGAACCTACTGTGGATCCTGTTTATCTACTTTACGGTGCAGGGTTTGGATATTGTGATTTCGACCATCGCCTTTACGCTGTTTACCAGCGCTGTTATGGCCGAGATTGTGCGCGGCGGTCTCAACTCGATTCCGCGTGGCCAGTTTGAAGCAGCGCAGAGCCAGGGCTTCGGCTTCTTTGCCACCATGCGCTACATCATTCTGCCGCAGACATTTAAGACGATCATTCCGGCGCTGTTTAGCCAGTGCACGACCGTCATCAAGGACAGTTCGTATCTTTCGGGCATTAACGTGGCCGAACTCATGTACACGGCAAACGTCGTGATGGCCCACGCGATCGACCTGTTGCAGGTTCTTATGCTCTACGGCCTGGTGTTTGCGATGTACTTTGTGCTCAACTTTGGCATCTCGCTGCTGGTCCGAGCGTATCAGAGGCGAATGGTGGCAGCGTAGAATGTGGCAAAGGGACAGCCCCTTTGTCACATAGAGAAAGGAATCGCGATGAGCGATCTGGAGAA
>CAVKNR010000128.1:0-4197 GCA_963657575.1 Sodaliphilus sp. | reverse complement strand
CGAGGTAGCCCTCCTGGTCGAAGTGCATGATCTCGATCTTCTCGGTCTCCTTCATGTGTGTCCTCCCATCACATGTGCGCAATTCTATACATCGCGCTTCTTGCTGATACCAATTATAGCCATACGATTGCTTGTTATTTAATACCAATCCAAACTCACGGAGATTTGCGGCGAACGGTCGGTTTCCTCGCCCGAGTGGTATTACAACGCCAATAGTTGTCTATTTCGAGCGCTACTGCCAACGGGTTCCCCACAACTCGCCAGCTATAAAAGCGTTGTGCCAGACCCGCCCAAGCGTTTCCGGCGCAACCGCGCAGTTTAGTTATTCGGCTTCCATCTCCGCTGTCACACGGCGATACATCTCGATAACCTGAGTCGTCGCCTTGGACGGATCCTGATAGTAGCGGCCATCACACGTCTCGGCCGAGACATAGCCCGTATAGCCGTGGCGCATGAGTGCCTCGAGGTCGGCACGCATATCACGCTCGCCGTCGCCCCAGGCAAGATGCGTCGTGCCGCCGCCCACATCTACAAAGTGGGTGTGAACGATCTTGTCGCCCAAAACCTCAAAGTAGCCGTCGATCGTGTCGCCGGCAACTTCCATGGCGCCAAAGTCGATACAGGCCTTCAGGTTGGGACGATCGACCGCCTCGAGGATGCGCGCGACATCCTGTGCGGTGTTGACCAACACGGACTCCGACGGCTGCAGGGCCTCGAGCGCGACGCGAATACCGCGCGTATCGGCGTAGTCGCACACCGAGCGCAGCATGGCAACGCTGCGGGCCCAGGCGTCCTCAGCCGGCTCGTCCAGATAGGCCCAACCACTCGTCACCAGAATCTGCGGCACGCCCAACTCAACGGCAACGTCGATCACATTCTTAAAGTACGAGAGGATGCGTTTTTGGCCCGCCTCACCGCGCACCGCGACGTTCCACGGCTTGGGGTTGTTCTGCTCGGGGCACACGCACACGATCTTGATACCGTATTGGGCGGCAAGATCGCGAATCTTATCCACCGAATCGTGCTCATGGCAATCCACATACAGGTGCATCGAGCCGGTCCACAGCTCGATATTGCGATAGCCGGCCTCACCTGCAGCCTTAAAAAACGTTTCGATGCTGTAGTAACGATGGTTGATGTTCATGAGCGAAAGCTCGGGTACGACCATAGCCCTCCCCTTTCGTACGGAGTTTTAAAAAACAGGGGGCCGCCGCAGATGCGACAAGCCCCCCAAAGATCGACGCAACCGTTAGACGCGATGGAAGCGCGATTCGAACATATTAGGCAAGCACGCCAAAGTAAGCGCCGATGATGCCCACGACCATGGTGCAGAGGATCAGGACCATCGGGTTGATCTTCTTGGAGAGCAGCCAGTAGTAGAGCCAGAAGGCGGCCATACCGAGCATACCGGGCATGATGCCGTCCAGGATGTCCTGGAGAGTCTGGGCGGAGTCGCCCTGACCAATGGCGATGGGCAACGAAGCCCAGAACATGTCCTTGCTCATGGCGCCGACGACCATAACGCCGACAATGCCGACGCAGGCCATGATCTTTTGCATCAGGCCGGTCTTCTGAGCCTCGTCGAGGAAGCCAATGCCTAGCTCATAACCCTTGATAGCGCCAAAGATACGAATCAGGAACGCCGGGATGTTGTAGACGAGCAGGAAGGCGATGGGGCCAAAGACGTTGCCGGCCTGGCACAGGCTGATGCCCACGGCAGCGGCGACGACGCGCAGGGTGGACAGGAAGAAGGAGTCACCCAGGCCGGAAAGCGGACCCATGAGGGCGGCCTTGATGTCGTTGACGCTCTCGGGCTCAACCTCGCCACGAGCGACCTTTTCTTCCATGGCCATCGCGATGCCGCCCACGAAGGGAGCGAGCTGCGGGGTGATGTTGAAGAATGCGCTGTGACGGTGCAAGGCCTCGGCGTAATCATCGGGACGGCCGGCATAGATCTTCTTGAGCATGTTGGCGACCATCAGGCAGAAGGCAATGTTCATCTGCTTGTAGTAGGTCCAGGAGAATTCCATGCCCAGGGCGCCGGTGTTCACGGCGCTCTTAATGAGGTCGGAGCGAGTAATCTGGTTCTCGGAATTAGAAGTCATCGTCCTCATCCCCTTCCACAGAAAGCTGGGACTGGGCGCCACCAAGGCCCAGCAGGTCGTACTTGTCGATGCCGATGATGATTGCGATCAGGGCGACGCCGAGGACGGGCACGTTGGCATAGGAGCACAGCAGGAAGCCCAGGAAGTAGAACGGCACGAGCTGCTTGGTAAGCACCAGACGGCCGAGCATGGCGAAGCCCATGGCAGGCAGGATGTTGGCTGCGACGCCAAAGCCATCGAGGACGAACGTCGGGATGAAGTCGAGCAGGCCCTGAACAGCGTCGGCACCCAGATAGAAGGAGACCGAGCACAGGATAAAGGCCAGGACGACAATCACGAGACCGATAATCCAGTGCATAGCGTAGATACCCTTGAGGTTACCCTTGCTGGCAAAGACGTCGGCACGGTCGACCAGAAGGGGCATACCGGCGTTGACGACGTTCTTAATGGCCAGGCACAGAGTGGCGATGGGCATCGCGAGCGCGATAGCGGCCTCGGTGCTCTGACCCAGCTGAATAGCGAAGGCGCAGGCGAGCACACCGCCAATACACTCATCGGGCGGCACGTAAGCGCCGATGGAGATAGAACCCATGAAGAGCAGCTCGAGGCTCGCACCGATGGCGAGGCCGGACTGCAGGTCCCCGAGGACTATGCCGACGAGCGGGCACAGAACGATCGGGCGGAACGCATAGAGCGTACCGAGCTGATAATCGAGCTTACCGAAGGCAGCGATAAGTCCGATGAGGATCGCTTGAACAAGCATTGTTCCTCCCTTTGATCCCTCTTGGATCCGCGCGGCGATTCCCGACTTGTCAGCGCGCCCTTTTCCATGCCGACAATCGCCCAGACAGATCCAGCTTGTACCGGTGTGCTGTTAACACCTAAACCGGTGCAAATGATTTGATACCAATTATATAGTCATGCGAAAACTATTTAATACCAATCGCTCAACGGGCGTGTACTCCCGGTGAACGGTAGATGGGGTAACGGGTAAAGCGTTTATCCGGTACGCCCACGAATAGGGGCGGCGCCGTGCGCGCCGCCCGTGGTTCCCAATTAGAGGGCGCTTAGGGCATCGACCTTGGGGTCGTCGGCCAGAGCGCGAATCTCGACCTCGACACCGCGGCCGACGAGCTCGCGAATGTCCTCTTCCTCGGCAGCAGTCACAAAGATCTGGCGGGAGATCTTACGGGCATCGGGACGCTGCTCGTCCTTGGACTTGGTGTTGCCCAGGTTGATGGAGGTGATCTGCGGGCAGCCGTCGACAAGCTGCTTGGCCTCGGCGATGCTGGCGACGCAGATGATCATCTTGTACTTATCGGTAACACCGGAGTTGATGGCCTCGATGGCGTGCTCCATGTCCTTGATGACGAGCTTGACGTTGGCCGGCTTTCCCATCTTGAGCGTGGTCTTCCAGACGGGATCGTTGGCAACCTTGTCGCCAACGCAGAAGATGCAGTCAGAGCCCAAGCCCTGGACCCAAGAGACGGCCACCTGGCCATGAAGCAGACGATGGTCGACGCGAAGCAGTTGAATCATGATTGACCCCCAAAGGTCTCATGCCGGAAACCCGGCCCCATTAATAGCAGGCGGTGACTAGAACTCTTCCTCGTCATCCGCATCGGTCAGCAGGTCGTTGACAAACTTGACGCGCGTGTCGTCAGCCGCGAGGATCTCGCGGATAACCTGATCGGCGGGAGCCTCCTGGTCCGAAAAGAGCAGCTGGATCAGCAGCGGCAGATTCATATTGGCAACCAGGTAGGTGTTGGGGCGCGTCTGGACGATCTTGGTGAACTCGTTGTTGACGCTGCCGCCAAACAGGTCGGTGCACACGATTACGTCGTCGGCGGGGTCGAAGGTCGCCAGGAGCTTGGCGGCCTCCTCGGCGACGTCGGTGCGGCCGTCGACAAACATCGACAGGTCGTGGACGTTATCGCGCGCGCCCGAGAGCAGCTCGGTGCTCTCTTTGATGCCGGTCGCAAAATGCGCGTGGCTGGCAAAGATGTATTGCCTCATTGCGGTTTCCCCCAAATGAAATTAGTAGTCGAACTGGTGGTAGTAGCGGCGGTACTTGAGGTTGTGCTTGGTGACC
>CAVKNR010000127.1:0-4213 GCA_963657575.1 Sodaliphilus sp. | reverse complement strand
GGGTGCACGTCGTCGACCTGTCCGCTGCCTTTGGCGAGGACGAGGACGCGTGCGCTGCCAACTCGGCGGCAATTAAGGCCATCTGCGGCGTCGACGGTCTGTCCGTGGACGTGGGCGGCGGCGTTCGCTCGCTCGCACGCATCGATGAGCTGGCCGGCTATGGTGCTCGCCGCATTGCGCTGGGCACGGTGCTCGTGACCGAGCCGGGATTTGCCGAGGTGGCGGCTCGCGGCTTTGGCGAGCTGCTGGTCGCCGACATTGCCGCGCGCGACGGTCAGGTCAAGGTGAACGGCTGGCGTGACGGCGCGGGCGTGGCGCTCGACGATGCCGTGGCCCAGCTCACCGAGCTGGGCTTTAAGCATCTGGTGTATACCGACATCGCGCGCGATGGCATGCAGACGGGCATCGATGTGGCGGCGTATCGCCATGTGGCCGAGGTCGCGGGCTTTCCCGTCGTGGCTTCGGGCGGCATCTCGACGCTCGACGACATCCGCGCGCTGGCCGCGGTGGGTGAGGGCGCGATTGAAGGCGCCATTACCGGTCGCGCGCTCTACGAGGGCAACTTTACGCTGGTGCAGGCGCTGACCGCCGCCCGAGGGGAGGAGTAGACCATGCTTACCAAGCGTGTGATTCCCTGCCTGGACGTCAAGGACGGCCGTGTGGTCAAGGGCGTCAACTTTGTGAGCTTACGCGATGCGGGCGATCCGGTGGAGCTGGCGCGTGCCTATGACCGCGAGGGTGCGGACGAGGTCGTATTTTTGGACATTACCGCGACGAGCGACAACCGTGCGACGACCATCGAGATGGCGGCGCATGCGGCCGAGGAGCTCGCTATTCCCTATACCGTGGGTGGCGGTTTCCGCGACTTGGCGGGCATGCGGACCATGGTTGCCGCCGGTGCCGATAAGGTGTCGCTCAACTCTGCCGCCGTGCGTGACCCGTCGCTGATCAGCCAGGCTGCCGCGGCGTTTGGCAGCCAGGCCGTGGTCGTGGCGATCGATGCCAAGCGCGTCGGTTTGCCCGGAGAGCCGGGTGCCGATAGGTGGGAGGTCTTTACCGCGGGAGGCCGCAACGCCACGGGTATCGACGCGGTGGCGTGGGCCGAGGAAGCGGCTCGTCGCGGCGCCGGCGAGATTTTGCTCACCAGTATGGACCGCGACGGCACCAAGGCCGGCTTTGACCTGGCGCTCACCCGCACCGTGGCGCGTGCGGTGCCGATTCCCGTCATCGCGAGCGGCGGCGTGGGTACGCTCGAGCATTTTGCCGAGGGTGTGATTGAGGGCGAGGCCGATGCCGTGCTGGCGGCGAGCGTCTTTCACTTTGGGACGTTCAGCATTCGCCAGGTGAAGGAGTATATGGCATCGCAGGGAATTCCCGTGAGATTGGATTTCTAAATGGAGCAGGTGACAACCGCGGCTGATCTTACATACGACGCCCGTGGGCTGATTCCTTGTGTGGTTCAGCAGTATGACACCGGCGAGGTGCTTATGGTTGCTTGGATGAACGAGGAGTCGGTGGGGCTGACGCTCAAGACCGGTACCACGTGGTTTTGGAGCCGTAGCCGTCAGGAGCTCTGGAACAAGGGCGCGACGAGCGGCAACATGCAAGAGGTCAAGGAGCTCTGGGCCGACTGCGATAGCGATACGCTGCTGGTCAAGGTCGACTCGCCGGGTCCGGCCTGCCATACCGGCAACCGTACCTGCTTCTTTAAGAAACTCGCGTAGGGCGGGCGCTCGGCTAAGCGCTTGGCCAACCAGAAAGGATTGAACCATGGGTGTGCGCACCGCGAATGTTCAGGATGGAAATATCGGCGAGACGCTGACGGGGCTGGCCGAGGTGATTCATGGTCGTCGCGACGCGTCGCCGCAGGAGAGCTATACCGCTCGTCTGTTGACCGACGTCGAGGACGAGCTGCTCAAGAAGCTTGCCGAGGAGGCGAGCGAGGTCATCATGGCCTGCAAGGATAACGATCACGATCACATCCGCTACGAGGCCGGTGACCTGGTCTACCACCTGCTCGTAACCCTTGAGCGCTACGGTATCACCCTCGACGAGCTTGCCGGCGAACTCAACGCCCGCCGCCACTAGTCGTTTGGGACAGTCTTTGTTGGTGTAACGGGGTCATGGAAGTTGCGGTGAAATAGGGACTGTTTAAGCGCTTCATCAGGCAAAACAATCCCTATTCCACCGCAACTTATGAAGGGATGGCTGGTCGAGGGGTGTGGGTTCCCATTCGCCGTTGGGGTGGGGGATGTCGAAGGTTCGGTAGCCGCAGTCGTAAGCGTGGGCCTGGGCCTCGCGGATGCTCCAGCAGATATCGCAGGCGCGGTGCGCGTCCGAGCCAAAGGTGATCGGCACTTCGGCATGGGCGAAGCAACGCAATAGCCCGGTCGCGGGATAGTAATCGTCGAGCCCCTTGCGCGGCGCGGCGGTCGAGACCTCAACGCGGCGGCCCGTGTCGTGAGCGCACTCGGCCATCTGCCCCCAGAACGGCGTCGGGTCAAAGTCGGGCGCAAAGCCTTCCTTCGAAAAGCGCATGACCAGGTCGGGGTGAGCCATTACATCATAGTTGAGCGGGCTCTCGCAGGCGCGGCACCAGTCATCGACATAGCGCTCCCACACGCCGTGCACGCCCAGGTTTTCCCAAACGTGCAGGTCGGTGTCGTCGTCGATCCAGCCGCAAAGGGAATCGGGTGTATCGGGGCGAGCGACGTTTTCCGTTCCCGCCGTACCCGCGGCGCCGGCCATGATATCGCCTGGGTTGCCAATCCAATGCACACTGCCCAGGCGCACGACGGCGCCCCGGGACCAGCGCTCAACCAAAGGCTCGCAGCCCTCGTACCAATCGCATTCAAAGCCATAGATAAGCTCGAGCTCCGGCGTGATCTGCGCGGCGAGCTTGCGGGCGTCCTCAAAGGCCAGACGATGTGCCGGCAGGTCGCCCTCGACAACCTGCACCTCGCAGTTGGCATCCATGCTGGCGGGTAAGGTGAGGTGGTCGGTCGAGACCATGATCCGGCAGCCAGCGGCCGCGGCAGCGCGGACGTTTTCCTCAAACGAGGCATGTCCGTCCGAAAACGAGGTGTGGGTGTGGCAATCGACCAGCGGGCAAGCAGACATGGCAGCTCCTTTGCGTCAAGCGAATCCGCTTCATTGTAATGGCGCGGCCCTTGATGCGACGAGCGCGCCGGGGACCGAAATCGACTGGAAAGGTGGGTTGCGTGCGAGGGTCGCCACGCGGCATCGACCCCGCGTCAAAACATGCACATCAGCCTCCAAAAGCTGCAAAAAATGACATGTTTGGAGGCTGATGTGCATGTTTTGACTGAGGCGGTGGAGTGTCGGTTTCTTGCGGGCAGGGAAAATCGCGCTCATCGCGCTCTGCCACATCCACGCCGCCCGCGATGTGTTAGCGTTTGGGTGAACAAAACGAGCCCGCGCGGAAAGGAGCCGGACCGTATGCCATGCGATAGCACATCTCCGCTGTCCCGCGAGACCGATGCACCCGAAACCATCGTCAAGCTGGAATGCGACATCGACGACGCGTCGCCCGAGGTGCTCGCCTACGCTGCCGACCGCCTGCGCGAGGCGGGTGCGCGCGAGGTGCATTGGCTGCCCCTCTATTGCAAGAAAGGCCGCCCCAGCTGGCAGCTACAGGTAATCTGTGCTCACGAGGATATCGAGCGTCTGCAGACGATCATCTTTTTGGAAACCACGACCAACGGCATCCGTCGCCAGGTTATGGAGCGCGTTTGCCTGCCACGCCGCTTTGAGCGCGTAACGACGCTATGGGGCGAGGTGTCCGTCAAGGTGGCAACCCTGCCCGATGGCAGCGAGCGCGCAGCGCCCGAGTACGAGGACTGCGCCCGTCTCGCTCGCGAGCATAACGTGCCGCTCCAGCGCGTGATGCAGACGGCACAAGCCGCGGCACTGCGATTTGAATAACGCGGCTGGTGGCGACATCCTGCGCCCAGCCATATCAACCCCATTCGAAAGGATCTCCCCATGAAATACCTCATCGCCTCCGACATCCACGGCTCGGCATATTGGACCGAACGCCTTTGCGCCGCCATCGAGTCCGAGCAGCCCGATCGCATTGTGCTGCTGGGCGACCTGCTCTACCACGGCCCGCGTAACGACCTGCCGCGCGACTACGCTCCCAAGCGCGTGATTCCGCTGCTCAACGCCCTGGCCGACCGCATCATCGCGGTGC
>CAVKNR010000126.1:0-4218 GCA_963657575.1 Sodaliphilus sp. | reverse complement strand
CGCATTTGAATTGCCATTCTTCCGCGACTATCTCGCGGCTCAATGCGTGAAATAGGCATCAATGAGGCAAAGGGGCTGTCCCTTTGCCTCATTGTCTATAGATAGCGACCGGTGATGCTTGCGGGGCAGGCTGCGATGTCGCCCGGCGTACCGGCGCAGACGATTTGCCCGCCCGCATCGCCACCGCCCGGGCCCATATCGATCACGTAATCGGCGTTACGGATAAGGTCGAGATCGTGTTCGATCACGATAACCGTAGCGCCCTTGGCAACGAGGCCGTCAAACACGTTCAGCAGCACCTGAACATCGAGCGGATGCAGGCCAATCGTGGGCTCGTCAAACACAAACACGGCATCATCCTGCACGCGGCCCATCTCGCTCGCGAGCTTAAGGCGCTGCGCCTCGCCGCCCGAAAGCGCCGGCGTGGGCTCACCGAGCGTGAGATAACCCAAGCCAAGGTCGTGCAAGGTCTGCAAGCGCGTCTGAACCTTCTTGAGGCCCAGTGTGGCGTCGAGGGCCTCGTCCACACTCATGTCCATGAGCTGCGGCAACGTAAGCAGACTCCCGTCCTTGCCCTCGCGATGGATATGCGAAGCCGCGTCTGCATAACGCGAACCGCGACATGCCGGGCAGACAATCTCGACATCGGGCAAAAACTGCACGTCGAGCGATATCGAGCCCGTGCCATCGCACGTAGGGCAGCGCAAGGCGCCAGTGTTGTAGCTGAAGGCGCCCGCCTTGTAGCCGGCTGCCTTGGCCTCGGGCGTACGGGCAAAGGCGCGCCGCAGCTCGTCATGGATGTCGGCATAGGTCGCTACCGTCGAGCGCACGTTGGCACCGATGGGCGTGGCGTCAATCAGGTTGGCGCGTGCGATGCCCTCGGCGTCGACCCAGCGCACATGGCTTGGCAGGCGCTCGCCAGTTGCCTGAGCCTTGAGCGCCGGGATGAGCGTCTCGAGCACCATCGTCGTCTTACCCGAACCCGAAACGCCCGTCACTGCGACAAGGCGGCCGCGCGGGATATCGACTTCGAGCGGCTTGACGGTATGGATGGTATCGGTTGCCATGCGGATGTGACCCTGGTCGAACATTTCGTCGTCAGTCACCTGCGGGCGCAAGCGTTTGGGGTCTGCGCGCAAAAACGGGGCGATGCGGCTGCCCCGCGCTTGCTCGACCTCGTCTACCGTACCGGCAGCGATCACGTTACCGCCGCCTGCTCCGGCAACGGGGCCCATCTCGACCAGATAGTCGGCTTCCGCCAGTACGCGCGTATCGTGGTCGACAACAACCACGGTGTTGCCGTCATCCACCAAATCGCGCATCACGCCCACCAAGCCGTCGACATTGGCGGGATGCAAGCCGATCGAAGGCTCGTCCAGCACATAAAGCACGCCCGTCGATCGGTTGCGCACCACGCGGGCGAGCTGAACGCGCTGGCGCTCACCCGTGGAGAGCGTGGCACCAGCGCGGTCGAGTGAAAGGTAATCGAGACCCAGGTCGACCAGACGACGGGCCGCGCTCAAAAACGAATCGCAGATATCCGTCGCCATGGGCCGCATCTCGGGCGGCAAGGATGCGGGCACCCCGCGCACCCACTCAATCGCCTCGCCCAGCGTCATGGCCGCCGCCTGCGCCAGATTGATACCGCGCACCTGGGGCTGGCGCGCAGCCTCGGAGAGACGCGTGCCGCCGCAATCGCGGCATGCTCCCTCGCGCAAAAAGCGCGCAACGCGTTTTAAGCCCTTATCGTCCTTGACCTTGGCGAGCGCATTCTCGACGGTATAGACGGCGTTGTAATAGGTGAAGTCAAGCGGCGTGGCGCCCTCACCGTTTTTGGGAACGTAGAGAATGTGCTTCTTAACCGCTGGACCATGAAACACGATGTCGCGCTCTTGAGGCGTGAGCTGGTTAAACGGCACGTCGGTACGCACGCCCATCTCGCCTGCCACCTGCTTCATCAGATCCCACATGAGCGTGCCCCAGGGAAGGACTGCGCCCTCGTTGATGGTCTTTGACTCGTCGGGCACCAGGCTCGCCTCGTCCACCTCGCGCATGACACCGGTGCCGCCACAGGTGGGGCATGCGCCGCCGCTATTGAAAGCCAAATCCTCGGCACTCGGCGCGTAGAACTCGCGGCCGCATGTCGGACACGTGAGCGACAGGCCCGCAGCTACGTTAAGGCTCGGTTCCACACGCGCCCCGCAATGCGGGCACACGTGATGGGCGCAACGGCTAAAGAGCAGACGCAGGCTGTTGTTGAGCTCGGTCATGGTACCAAAGGTCGAGCGCACGCCCGGCACGCTCGGACGCTGGTGCAGCGCGAGCGCCGCCGGCACGTGCAAGACCTCATCCACCTGGGCATGTTCGGCCTGCGTCAGACGACGGCGGGTATAGGTGCTGAGCGCCTCCAGATAGCGGCGCGAGCCCTCGGCATAAAGAACCCCCAGCGCCAGCGAGCTCTTGCCCGAACCCGACACGCCGGCAATACCCACGAGCTTTCCCAGCGGAATATCGATATCGATGTCCTTGAGGTTGTGTACACGCGCTCCACGCACTTCGATAGCCTGCGGGCTCATCTTCTGTTCTGTCACCTTTATCACCCTACTCGTGCCATAAAATGCGATCGCTAATGTACGCGCCCAGCATGGGCACGGTAAACCGGACGAGGCCGTATCCGGCAGCCTCGATGACACGCTCGCGAATCAGGCTTGCACGATATTTACTCGCCCAGCTCTGAGTGCGATCGCAGCGCTCAATGATATCCGCCATGCGCGTCGGCTTGCCCTCGTCAGCAGCCATGGCCTCGATAAAGAGGCGCTGTGGACTGCGCAGCCCGTAATACAGAGGCGCGTCAACCGCTTCGTAGAACTCGGAGACGGCATCGGCGTAGCCAGCCTCGACATCGCACACTTCAATGACCTGAGAGCCATGCCGGACAGCAGCCCGCCACATGTAATATCCCACCAGCTGAACCATATAGGGATGCCCCATGCTCTTGCGTGCCGCAAGGTCCGCCGTCTCCGCGTCAACGTAAAGACCAGCGTCTTTGACCGTCTGGATATACGAATCGCGCACCTTGGGCAAAGATATCGCCCCCAGCGTACGCTGCTGGGCACGCCGCAAAAACGTCACGCTCGGCTCTTCGAGCAAGTCATCAACCATACTGGGCAATCCAGCGAACACCAGCGCAAGACCGCGCTGGTCGCTATCGGGCAATCCCGTAGCATCCTGATCTCCGAGCACTTGCTGATAGAGAACGGCGAGAGCCGCCAGTTCCTCGATAGACGCCGATTGCGCCTCGTCAATCGCAAACAGTATGCCCTTGCCTGGACCGAGCTTCTTGAGGCGCTCGTTGACCAGCCCTCGTAACGTTTCACCCTTTGCTCGCGCCGCCTCGACCGACATCCGGCCAAACGACGGACCGAACTCCATTGACGTCACAACGGGTTTATTCGAGCGAAGCGCATCGGCCAGGCGGTCGCATAAGCCAAGCGAAGCGGAATCGGAGATAACCGCCCATCCACGCTCGCTGGCTAGACGTTGCAGCTCCCGCAGGAGAACTGTCTTGCCGCAGCCGCGGTTTCCCGTAATGAGCATGAGCCTGCCCGGCGCTCCGGCGCCGTTAGCGAGCCCTTCCTCGAAATCTTCGATGACCGACTCGCGACCGATGAGTATCGGAGGCCGCTTGCCAGCCGTGGGCTTAAAGGGATTTGGATTCATGTCGGCCTCCTCGGATTGGCAAACCCTGGTAATAGTTATACCAACTTATACCGAGTTATACCAATAGCATGTGACAAAGGAACTGTCCCTTTGTCACATGTGGCCGAAAAACTCGGCGTCTGCTGCTCGCCAGGGGCGGAAGGTGGAGGGGTCGATCTTTACGTGCGCCGCGGCGGGCACGTCGTACCATTTGACCGTGTAGCCGGCGCCGTGAAAGCAAAAGGCCGAGTCGGGCGTGTTGGGCAGATCGGCCTCGGGCTCATAGGCGGCCGCCTCGATGACGCGCTCGGCATCATGGCAAGCCGCATAGCCGGCGAACTCTAGATACAGATGCCCACGACCACTCGTGTAGGCAGCCACCTCCAGCGCATAATCCTGCACCTCGGATGCCGGTACGCGACCCACAAGCTTTGCCCGGTCGCCCGCCATCGTCGGTGGCTCGTACTCGGCACCCATGCGCGTGGCATCCGAGAGCGCCCGGCCCACGCACTCCCCCGG